>DPBN01000268.1 GCA_003516955.1 Armatimonadota bacterium
CCCAATGCCGCACCTGGCCAATTGCTCGCTCGCAAACGTCGGCCCGAAGTCATGCCAATCCGGCTGCCTCAACAGCTTCACCGCTGCCTCCCGCTTCGCTTCCTCGATCCGCCGGTTCGAGGCCCGTCCCCGCAGCCCGTGCACCACCACCCCGTCGCCCACTCGCTCGTAACGCCGCACGAGCTCCCTCACCCACCGCTCGCTCACCTCCATCCACTCCGCCGCCTGACGCTGCGTGATCGCACCCTCCCGCATCTGCTTCAGCCAGTGCAACCAGTCCCGTTCCTTTTGGCTCATCGCGATTCGTTCCATCCCTCAGCCCATCGGCTGTCAACAGGAACTTTCTACTTTGCCCATATAGGAACTTCTCACGTTGCCGCGACATGCGTGGATTGGGGCCTTGACACGCAAAAAAGACAGTGCTAGCTTCGGAGCACTGCTGGTTCGCTCGAAAGGAGGAAAGGATGCTCCAGTCAAAATGGCTACGCAGTTCACTTGTGCCGATGTTCTTCGCGCCGCTGCTTTGCGGTCAGGCCAGTATTGGACCGGATTTTCTTGTGCATCAGGAAGGCTCGCCGTTGCAGGTTGTCTCGATTGCATTGCCTGCCGACGGCAGGCATCTGGACCTCCTGGAACGGGTCACCTTGGCCAACGTTGGAGAGAAACGGATCGCCAGGTACACCCTGGGATGGGTCGTCGTCGATGACGCAACCCGCGACAGGATTGGGCCTTTCGTCGGGCGGGCGATCGAGGCCAAGCTCAGCCCTGGCGAAATGACGGTTGCTCCTCCCCAGGGAGTGGACTTCGAGACGATGTTGCGGTTAGCGCGGGGCAAAGGGTTCAATGCGACGAGTCTGATTGTCGGTGTCGTTCAGATCATCTTCACGGATGGCAGCCAGTGGAATTACCCGCTCATGCAGGAGGGCCAGTTCCATGAGCGAAGAGATCCGGCGATCGAAGAGAAGCTCCGGCCTATTCGGGAGAGATACCGGCAAACCATCGAGAGCCTGGCGCCACACCAGGAGGCGAATTGCGGGGGGGCACGGCACGCATACAAAGAAGCCTCGCAGCTTCCAGTGCCCAGCCTGTTGAGTTCCCCACCCCGTAGCACGAATGGCGGCTGGTTCCGCCCCGCGGCAATGGCCACGGAGCAATGCGACCGCTGCTGGATCACCGTGTGCAGCCCGTGGAACAAGCACTGCACTTTCTACAATGATCCTGTCTACGGATGGACATGCGGAGAGACAGTGTGCATTCCAGGTTGGGCGTGCAACTATATGCGGTGCGCTGTCATACCTACTGGATGTCCCGGCTGCGGCGGGTAGTGCATTGCGAGCCAGCGTCCGGCGGCGAAAAGATCGTTCTGGACAACGTTGTCTACTGTGGCGATATTTGACATTTTCGCCAAATAGTTTCTACACTGGAAGCGGATGCAGGCATCCGCAATCAGGCGGGTCCGCGGCCGCGTGGCAGTGCTGAAGGCGCTGGCCCATCCGGTGCGCGTTCAACTCATCGAACAGCTCAGCCGCGGCGAGCGCTGCGTCTGCGAAATCCACGCCATCGTCGGCAGCGACCTCACCACCGTGTCCAAGCACCTGTCCGTGCTGAAGTCGGCGGGGTTGGTGAGCGACGAGAGGCGCGGGCAGCAGGTGTTCTACACGCTGCTCGTTCCCTGCCTGAACTCGTTCGTCGAGTGCGTGGACGCCGTGGTCTCGCGCCGCCTCTCCGAGGCGCTCGAGGCGCGCGGAATGACCCTGGAGGCGACCAAACGATGAAGCTTCAGATTCTTGGCACCGGATGCCCCAAGTGCAAGGCGCTCTTCCAAGCCGCCGAACAGGCCAACCAGGCCGAAGGCTGGAACGCCGAGCTCGAGAAGATCGAGGACATCCGCAAGATCATCGAGTTCGGGGTCATGCAGACCCCCGCCCTGGCCTTGGACGGCAGGGTGCTTGTGACCGGACGAGTCCCCTCGGCGAAGGAGATCGCCGAGCTGGTGGCCAAGGCTCGCTGAACGAGGAGAACGAGGAGGAAACCATGTCGCAGTGCTGCGGTTCCAACAACGTGATGCTGCTCGCCTGCTCCGGCGGATCGCACGTCGGACAGGTTGCCAACGATTGCGCCCGGAGGCTCACCCAGCTGGGCCAGGGCAAGATGTTCTGCGCCGTAGGCGTGGCCGGCAAGCTGGACATGCCCAACGGCTCGACGTTCGTGGACGCCGCCCGCGCGGCCGACGTGCGCGTGGCGATCGACGGGTGCGGGGTGCGCTGCGTCGGCAAGGCGCTCGAGTCGGCCGGCCTTCCGGTCGACGTGCAGGTCGTCCTGACGAGCGAGATGCCGATGGAGAAGGGCTACAACTTCGACTTCGGAGAGGCGGAGGTGGCCAAAGCCGCCGGCCTCGTCGCGGACAAGCTGAAGTCGCTGGGGAGCTGAAGAGGCCATGGGCCGATCCGTCTGGATTCTCGCCGCGTTCCTCCTGGCCGCGGCCGTCGTGGTCGGGATGCAGCGGAGCCCGGCGCCGGAGGCTCCGCCCCCCGCCGCCCCGCGGACCGAGCAGAAGGCCCGCCCGGAGCAGAAGCTGCCGACCTTGGTCGAGATCGGCTCGGAGAGCTGCATCCCCTGCCAAGCGATGCAGCCGGTGCTGGCGGAGCTGCGCCACGACTACGGCTCCAGGCTCAGGGTGCTGTTCTACGACGTGCGCGTCCACCCCGAGGTGGCCCAGCGCTTCGGAATCGAGAGCATCCCCACGCAGGTGTTCCTGGACAAGGAAGGCAAGGAGCTCTACCGGCACGTGGGCTTCTGGCCCAAAGAGGAGATCGTCGGCAAATTCAAGGAGCTCGGGGTCGGCCTGTGACCGGGCTGATGGAGGCTCTGACGAGGGCCGTCGAGGGGGGCTTCGGCCTCGCCTTGGCGGCCTCCTTTCTTTGGGGCGTGGCTAGCATCGTGCTGAGCCCCTGCCACCTGTCGGGAATCCCGCTGCTCGTGGCGTTCCTCTCGCGGGACGCGTCGGCGGGCTCGGCGAGGCCCTATCGCGTGGCGAGCCTGTTCGCGCTCGGTCTGGTCGTCAGCGTGGCGCTGGTGGGCGCGGCGACGGCCGCGCTGGGGCGGATCGCCGGCGATCTCGGCAACGGAGCGAACTGGCTGGTGGCCTTGGTGCTGGCCTTCGTCGGGCTGGCGCTGCTCGACGTCGTGCGGCTCGACTTCTCCTCTCCCAACCTGACCAGGTTCCGGGGCGGAGGCGAGCGGGCGGCGTTCCTGGCGGGTCTGTTCTTCGGTTCTGCGACCGGACCGTGCACCTTCGCGTTTCTGGCGCCGGTGCTGGGCGCCGGCTTCCGCGCGGGGCACCAGGGCTGGCTTCCGGGCGCGGGGCTGGTGGCGGCGTTCGGCCTCGGCCAAGGGCTGACGGTCGTGGCCGCGGGCGGGTCGATCGGCGCGGTCCAAGCGTTTCTCCAGAACCGCCGGGCGCAGAGCGCCTCGCTCGCTTTCCGCAGGGTCCTGGGCGGTGCGGCGCTGCTCGCCGCACTCTACTACGTGCACAAGGCGGCCTGAGAGCCGCCCGAACGGAAACCGTCCGCAAAGGGATAGATTTGGCTACTTTGCCAAATGGTAAACTAAGAGCATGAACTGGAAGCACGAGTGGAAAACGCTGGCGGTGCTCGCTGCCGTCTTCCTGGCCTTCTTCTTCCTGCCCGTGGGAACCCCGCGCTTCGACAACGCGGTGTTCGAGGCTCTCCACCTGACGCGCTGGTACGCCAGGGAGCACGTGCTGCTCTGCCTGGTGCCGGCGTTCTTCATCGCCGGCGCGATCGGCGTGTTCGTGCGCCAGGAGTCCGTGATGCGGTATCTCGGCGCGCGGGCCAAGAAGACGCTGGCCTACGCCGTGGCCTCAGTCTCGGGGACGATCCTCGCGGTCTGCTCGTGCACCGTGCTGCCGCTGTTCGCCGGCATCTACCGGATGGGTGCGGGGCTCGGCCCGGCGACGGCGTTCCTCTATTCCGGTCCTGCGATCAACGTTCTGGCGATCATCCTCACCGCCCGCATCCTGGGCTTCGAGCTGGGCGTTGCGCGGGCCGTGGGAGCGGTCTTCTTCAGCGTGCTGATCGGCCTCTCCATGCACCTGCTGTTCCACAAGGAGGAGCAAGCGAAGTTCGAGGCGCAGGCGGCGATGGCCGAGCCCGACGGCGGCCGTCCCCTCAGTCAGACGGCCGTGTACTTCGCCTCGATGGTCGGGATCCTGGTGTTCGCCAACTGGGGCAAACCGGACGTCCAGCAGGGTCTCTGGTACACGATCTACAAGCTCAAGTGGCCGATCACCTCGGCGTTCGGGCTCCTGCTGCTGTACTGTCTGGTCCGGTATCTGCGTGTTCCGCTGGCCCGGCTCGCCCCTCCCGCGGTGGTGACCGCCGCTCTGGCGCTGGCCCTGCCGCACTTGCCGCTCCTCGCCTTCGCGGCCGGAGCCGTCGGCCTCAGCTGGGCGATCTCAGGCCAGGAGGGCGAGCCGACGCACTGGATGGAGACCAGCTGGGGCTACGCCAAGCAGATTCTGCCGCTGCTGCTCGCGGGAGTGCTGGTCGCCGGGCTCCTGCTCGGTCGCCCCGGTCACGAGGGGCTGATTCCGAACGAGTGGGTGCAGGCCGCCGTCGGCGGAAACTCTCTCCGGGCCAACCTTCTGGCGTCGGTGGCGGGTGCGTTCATGTACTTCGCGACGCTCACCGAGGTTCCGATCCTGCAGGGTCTGATCGGCAGCGGCATGGGCAAGGGTCCGGCGCTGGCCCTGCTGCTGGCGGGCCCCGCGCTCTCGCTGCCCAGCATGCTCGTTCTCGGGACAATCATGGGAGCCAAGAAGACGGTGGCTTTCGTCAGCCTCGTGGTGGTCTACTCCACTCTGGCCGGCTGGGTGTTCGGGACGTTCTTCTAAGGCCCGCCATCGGAGCCGGAAGGGTGGCTCGCGAGGGGGAGACGCACGAGGAAGCTCGCGCCGGGACCGTCCTCGACCGCGATGCTTCCCCCGCGCCCTTCCACCAGCCGGCGGACGATTGCCAGTCCGATCCCGGATCCGCCCGAGGACCGGCTGCGCGACGGATCGAGCCGGAAGAACCGATCGAAGAGCTGCGTTCGGAACGCGGCGGGAATGCCGGGCCCATCGTCCTGCACCGACAGCAGGGCCCGGCCGTCCTCCTCGGCCAGACGGACCCGAACGGAGGTTCGGGCGTACTTGAACGCGTTGGACAGGAGGTTGTCCACGATGGTCGAGAACTCCTCCTCCGAGGCGCCCACGGACAGCGGCTGCGCGTTCCACGCGAGCTCCAGACCGTGCTCCCGCATCTTGGGCCGCCATCGCTCCGCGGCGAGGGACACCACTCTCGCGCCGTCGCAGGCAGCCCGTTCCGCCGCAGGGCGTCCCGCGGATTCCAGCAGCATCTCCACGATCCGGATCATCCGCTCGGTTTCTTGGAGCAGGCTCTCGGCGGCATCCCGATACTCTTTGGGGGAACGCTCGCGGAGCAGCAGGCCCTCGAGGCGCGTCTGCATCGTGGCCAGCGGTGTGCGCAGCTCGTGCGCGGCGTCCTCGGCGAACCGCTCCTCGCGCCGCGAGGCCTCTCCGATCCGCTCCAACAGGACGTTGAGCTGGTCGGTGAAGTGCCGGAACTCCGCCTCGTCCTGCGTGTCCAGGCGAACCATGGAGCCGACGACGCTGGCTTCCATCGCCTGCTGGGCCAGGTGCTCCAGCGGCCGGAACGAGGAGCTGGCCGCCCAGTAGCCGATCGCCCCGGCGGCAGCCACGAGCACCGGCCATAGCGCGGCCAGCAGGAAGGCCGCATGGCGCGCCGCGTTGTCGACCGGACGCGTGCCGATGCGGAACACGACGATTCGATCCTCCCGCCGGATGCCGTACACGATCTTCCCGGGCAGCCGCTCCAGCCCCTCGGTCGGGTCCTCCACCAACGAGGATGCGCCCTGCACGGTGTCGTCCCGTTCGTCGAAGATGGCCACCTCGATGTCCGGGTTGTCCCTCCGGAACTCCTCGTAGTCGAACTGGCTCAGGGGCCTCGACAAGGCGTTGACCGCGGTGCGGCGCAGCTCGTGCTCCAGGCTGTTCATCCCTTGGGCCTGGATCAGCAGCACGATCGCTGCGAACAGCGGCGCGGACACGAGGCCGACCATCGCCGCCGCGCTCCAGGCGAGCCGCGACTTATGGCTTCGGGGCTTCCAAACTGAGAACATAGCCCTTTCCGCGAACCGTGTGGATGAGCCGAGGCCGTCCCCGCGCCTCGAGCTTCGCCCGAAGGTGGTTCACGTACACCTCGACCAGATTCTCCGCGGCGGGGTCGTCGATCTGCCAGACCTCGCGCAGGAGCCTCGCCTTGCTGAGCGTCTGCCCCGGATTCGAGAGGAACGCCCAGAGGAGGTCGAACTCCGTTCGCGAAAGGTCCACCGGCGTGCCGCCCCGGTTGACCCGCCGGCGGATGGCGTCGGCCTCGAGGTCCGCGAAGCGGAGGCATCCCGAACTGTGCTTGGCACGACGCAGCAGCGCTCGAACCCGCGCCACCAGCTCCGCCAGGCGGAATGGCTTGGCCATGTGGTCGTCCCCACCCAACTCCAGCGCGCGCACGACGCTCGGCAGATCGCTCTTCGCGGTCAGAAACAAAACCGGCGTGTCCACTCCGGCGGCCCTCAGGCGGCGGACCATCTCGTAGCCGTTCAGAACCGGCATCATCACGTCCACGATCAGAAGGTCGTGCCCCTGCGCCAGGCGGAGGCCCTCGGCCCCGTCGCCTGCGATGGTCGCGTCGAAGCCGCTGTCCCGAAGCGCCTCGGCCAGCGCCTCCGCGAAGGACCGCTCGTCGTCCACGACCAGGATCCGGTCGCGCCTGCCGTCGGTGGTTCCGGGTTCCATAGAAGGAGAGAGCCCCGCCCCCATTGTGGTCCGCTGGACCACTCCGGGGCGCGGGGCCTGGGAGGGGAGTGTTAGCTGCCGATCGTCACTTCTTCGGAGCCGGAGCCGGCTTGCCCGTCGACTTGGGGGCCGGAGCGGTCTTCGTCGAATCCGTGCTCTTCGGAGCAGACGTGGTCTTGCCGCCAGCCTTCGGAGCCGACGTCGCCTTCTTCGTGGCCTTCTTGGCCGTGTGCTTCTTCGTCCACTTCTTGTGGGAGGTCGCGGTGGCCTTCTGCTCCTTCTTCTCTCCCTTCTC
>DPBN01000385.1 GCA_003516955.1 Armatimonadota bacterium
GTTGAACACCGCCTGCGTGCCGACGATCTGGCTGGTCGGCGTGACCAGCGGCGGGTACCCTGCGTCCTTCTTCACGCGCGGCACCTCCGCCAGCACGGCGTCCATCTTGTCCTCGTGGCCCTGCTGCCGAAGCTGGCTCTCCATGTTGCTCAGCATGCCGCCGGGAATCTGGCTCTTGAAGATCTCCGTCTCCACGTCGAAGTTGGACTGGAATTCCCAGTACTTCTTCCGAACATCCTTGAAGTAGCGCTTGACCTTCAGAACGCGATCGATGTCCACCCTCGTCGTGTAGCCGGTGCCTTCCAGCATCTCCACCAGCGCCTCCGTCGGGTTGTGGCCAGGGCCCAGGCTCATGCTGCTCACGGCCGTGTCCACGATGTCGCACCCGGCCTCGATGGCCTTCATCAGACTCACCAGCGTGACGCCCGTGGTGGCGTGGACGTGCACGTGCACCTTCACTTGCTCGCCGTACGTGTCCTTGATGCCCTTGACGATGTCATAGGCTGGCTGCGGCTTCAGAAGGGCCGCCATGTCCTTCAGGCAGATGGAATCCGCCCCCATGTCGAGCAACTGGCCCGCCATCCGAACGAAGCCCTCCACGGTGTGGGCGGGCGAGATCGTGTAGCAGATCGTGCCCTGTGCGTGCTTGCCGTTGTCCTTCACGGCCTTCATCGCCACTTCGAGGTTGCGCGGATCGTTCATGGCGTCGAACACGCGGAACACGTCCATGCCGTTCTCCGCGGCCTTGTCGACGAACTTGCGGACCACGTCGTCGGCGTAGTGCCGGTAGCCGAGCAGGTTCTGTCCCCGAAGAAGCATCTGCAGCGGCGTCTTCGGCATCATCTTCTTGAAGGTCCGCAGGCGCTCCCACGGATCCTCGTTCAGAAACCGGATGCAGGAGTCGTACGTCGCTCCGCCCCAGCACTCTAGCGACCAGTAGCCGGCGTTGTCGAGGTCCTCGCAGACCGGCAGCATGTCCTCGAGCGCCATGCGGGTTGCAATCAGGCTCTGGTGGGCGTCGCGCAACGCCAATTCGGTGACTTCGACCAATCGCGCCATGACCAAACTCCTTGATCCACCAGGCTTCGTGCCCTCGGATTCTGAGAACGAGTCTACCCAGCCGGCCGCTTCCGCCGCTGGCGACCCCTCCGCCTCCTCCTGCCGCACGAAACTGCCAACATTACGGTGAGGCGCACCGCATGCCAAGGCCACTCGTTTTCGGAAACGGCAACCTGCTGATCGGCATCGACGAGCGATACTGCGTCAGAGACCTCTTTTATCCCCACGTCGGCCTCTACAACCACCTCAGCGGGCACCGGCTGGGCTTCGGCGTCTGGGTCGACGGCCGCTTCGCCTGGTCCGAAGGAGAGGGTTGGACCCGGAAGCTCGGATATCGCAAGGACACCCTCGTCGGCGACACGGTGCTGACGAACGAGGCCTTGGGCGTCTCCCTGCGCATCGTCGAGTCCGTCCTGCCCCGCAGCGACGACTTCCTTCGCCGGATCGAGGTGCGCAACCTGAAGCCCGCCAAGGCCGAGGTGCGCCTCTTCTTCACCCACGACCTGCGCATCAACGAGAGCGACATCGGAGACACGGCGTTCTACAACCCGTTCCTGGACGGGATCGTCCACTACAAAGGCCAGGTCTATCTCCTGTTCGGCGGAACGACGTCCAAGAGCGGCCTCTTCCAATATGCCACCGGCATCAAGGGATTCGGGGGCTTGGAGGGCACTTGGCGGGACGCCGAGGACGGCACCCTGTCCATGAACCCGATCAGCCAAGGTTCCGTGGACTCGACCATCTGCCTCCGCCTGGAGGTGGAGCCCGGCCATACCGCCGCCGCCTACTACTGGGCGCTTTGCGCTCAGAACTTGGAGCAGGTCGCCCAATCCCACCGCAGGCTGCTCGAGGCGGGATTGGAGGAGTCTCTGGACGAGGCCGAGCGGTTCTGGCGCGCCTACTCCTCGCGGCCCCGCGCGAGGCTCGCGGACCTCGCCGAGGACCTGCAGGACCTGGCAACCCGAGGGCTCCTGACCATCCGCACCCAGACCGACAACGGCGGGGCCATCCTGGCCGCGAACGACTCGGACATCATGAAGACGAACCGAGCGAACTACAGCTTCGTGTGGCCTCGCGACGGAGCCTTCGTGTCCGCCGTCTACGACGAGCTGGGCTTCCACCAACCCTCCCGCCGGTTCTTCGAGTTCTGCCGCCGCATCCTGCCCCGCGATCGGCCCGCCTGGCTGCAGAAGTACATGGCTGACGGCTCTCTGGGCGCCTCCTGGCACCCGTGGATCGTGGACGGTCGACCCGAGATGCCCTTTCAGGAGGACGAGACCGCTTTGACGCTCCACGCGCTGTGGAGGCACTTCGACTCCTGCGGCGACCTCGAGTTCCTCGACGATCTCTTCGAGCCGATGGTCCTGCCAACCGCGGAGTTCCTCGACCGATTCCGCGACCCGGGAACCGGCCTTCCCCTACCGAGTTACGACCTCTGGGAGGAGCGCCGAGGCATCCACACGTTCACGGTGGCCTCGGTCGTCGCGGGCCTCCGCGCTGCCGCCAACATCTGCCGGGCCTTGGGGAGCAGCCACGCGGACCGGTTCGACGAGGCCGCGGAGCACACCCGCTCGGCCCTCGTGGAGCGCCTGTTCGACGCCGACCGAGGCGTGTTCCACCGCAGGCTCGCCGTCGAGCCCAGCGGAGAGCTGACGCCCGACTCCACGATCGACTCCTCCGTGCTGCACACCGTGCTCCTCGGGGCCATCGACCCGCTCTCCGAGCAGGCGCAGGCCACCATCCGTGCCGTCCGCGAGCGTCTCTGGGTCCGGGACGAGATCGGCGGCCTGGCCCGGTACGACGGCGACTACTACTTCCGCGCGCTGAACGACCAGCCGGGCAACCCTTGGATCATCTGCACCCTGTGGCTGGCCCAGGCGCTGTGCCTGGCCGCGCGCCGGCCCGAGGACCTGGAAGAGCCCCTGCGCCTGCTGCGCTGGACCATCGATCGCTCCCGACCGACTGGCATCCTGCCGGAGCAAGTGCACCCCGTCACCGGAGAGCCGCTCAGCGTCAGCCCGCTCACGTGGTCGCACGCCGAGGCCGTCGCGACGGTCTTCGCCTACGCCCTGAAGCTCCACGAGCTGACGCAGGCCGGCTGACCCCCGCTACTCGTGCCGCAGCGCCACGATGGGGTCCAGCTTGGCAGCATTGAGCGCCGGATAGAGGCCGAAGACCATGCCGATGAGCGCGGAGAAGGCAGCGGCCAGTATCGCCGAAAGCAGCGGGAACGGGGTGGCCAGGCCGTCCTCGTTGGGCCACTGGTAGAACACCGTCGCCAGGTTGACGATGTTCCCCAGAGACCAGGCGATGAACATCCCGATCAGGCCCCCAACCAGACTCAGCGTCCCCGCCTCCACGAGGAACTGGGTCAGCAGCGCCACCTTGGTGGCGCCGACGGCCTTCCTCAGGCCGATCTCGCGCGTCCGCTCCGTCACGGACACCAGCATGATGTTCATGATGCCGATGCCCCCGACCAGCAGCGACAGTGCCGCGATCGCCGCCAGGATCGCCCCGGCGACGCCGATCACCTGCTGGAACACCTTGAGGATGCTCTCGTTCGAGTCCACCCGGTAGATCGGCTTGTTGTTCGACTTGGCCATCAAGATCTGCCAGACCTCCTCGACGGCCTCGGCTACCGGTGCACCCGGCTTCGCACGCATGAGAATCAGGTCGAGGTTCTTGCCGCCGATCCACTTCTTCTGCGCCGTGCTGAGCGGCAGCACCAGCGTCTTGGGGTTGTCCGGCCCGAAGCTGGCCTTCGGTTTGGCCGAGACTCCGACAACCTCCAGCGTGATTCCCGGCAGCTGGACGAGCTTGCCCAGCGCGGACTGGCTGGGAAAGAGTCGGGCTTTGACGTCCTCGCTGATCACGCACACGTTCGCCATCGTGCGCTGGTCCTCGTCGTTGAACCAGCGACCCTCCTTCAGCTCGATCCGCTCGATCTCCGCGTGCCCGCGGCCCACGGCCCGCACGGCCACGCCCTTCAGCTCCTGATCACCTGAGCGGACGGCCTGGCTGCCAGCCTCCTTCATGCCCGATGCCAGCTCGATCTTGTCCGTCCGGGCGAGGATGAAGTCGATATCGTCCAGCGTCAGCCCCTCGGTGGCCCCGAGCGTCTGGCCGCGCCTCATCCGCGTGAACGGATCGAAGAACACGAAGATCGTGTCGGAACCCAAACTCGCGAACTGGCCGCTGATGAACGCCTTGAAGCCGGTGGAGATCATCACGATCATCGTCACGCTCATCACGCCGATGATCACGCCCAGCATCGTCAAGGCCGCCCGCAGCTTGTTGCGCTGCAGCATCTCCAGCGCGATCAGAAACGACTGGAGAATGATCATTCCTGACCTTCTTCCGGACCCGTCATGATCGCGCCCTGGCGCTTCGGACCGTTGAAGGGGGGCTTCTCCAGCGGCGTCCCCTCCTCTACGCCGCTCAGGATCTCCACGAACGCGCCGGTGGAAGCGCCGGTCTGCACCCGCCGCTTCTCGGCCTTCACCCCGGGCCCCTTGCCGGCGACCATCACGAACGAGCCCTGCTCATCCTTGCCCACGTACTCGATCGGAACCCGCAGCGCACCCTTCTTCCTTAGGACGATCATCGTGCACTTCGCCGACATCCCGGACTTCAGCGACGGGTCGCTGCCCGAAATCTCCACCTCCACGCTGTACTTGACGACCGCTTCCCCGGCTCCCTGCGCCTGGCCCAGCGTCGCCGAGGCCATCGCCGTGCTGGACGGGGCGATCTTCGAGACCCGCCCTCGGAAGAGCTTGCCCGGCAGCGCGTCCACCGAAACCTCCGCCGGCATTCCCAGGCGCAGCCGAGCCACGTCGATCTCGTTGATCGCGAGCTTCACCCGCATCCGCGTGCGGTCCTCGATCCGTACGATCGGCGTTCCCGAGCTGAACGAGCTGAGGCTGGCCACCAGCTCTCCCTCCTGAATGAGCTTCTGAGTCACGACGCCCGAGATTGGCGCCCGGATCTCCGTCTCGCCGAGCTGACGGAGGCTGTCGTTGAGGGTCGACTGAACCTGGTCCACCGACGCCCGGTTCTGGTTCAGGCTCTGCTCCAGGGCGTCGACGTCGCGGAGACCGGCCCTCGCCGACTCCAGCGCGGCCAGCGCCGACTCGTACTCCTTGCGCTTCACCTCGTCCGCGATCCGGTTCGCCTTGGCCCTCTCTAGCTCGGCCCTCGACCTCAGGATGTCCTGGTCGACCCTCTCCAGCTCGAGCTTCTGGTCACGGTCCAGCCGGTCCAGCGTCTCGCGGGCCGACCGCATGCGCGCCCTGGCCAGCTCCAGGGCGAGCTTCGCGTTGTCCAGCGCCTTCTGCGGAGCGTAGCCCTTCGCGACGAGGCCCTGCTGCCGCTCGAACTCCCGCGTGGCGTTCTCCAAGTTGGCCTCCGCTTCCGCGACGGCCGTTTCGGCCGCCGTGCGTTGGTTCGGGTGGGCGGTCGCCACGAGCCTCTGCCGCTCCTTCAGGGCCGAGGCGAGCGCGGCCTCGGCCTGCTCCACCGCCGTGCGCGTCAGAACGGGCTGAACACCCAACTCCTTCTCGATCTGCGCCACGCGCGCTTCGGCCTGCCTCAATGCGGCCGTCGCGGTCTTCCTGCGCTGCTCCAGCTCGATCCTCGTCCGTGCGACGCCGCTCTGGGCTCCCCGCAGTTGCGCCCGGTCCATCTCCACACGGAACTCGGTCTCCTTAGGGTCGATCAGGGCGATCAGCTGCCCGGCCGATACCGTGTCCCCCTCGTCCACGAACAGCCTCGCCAGCCTTCCCGCCACGCGGCTCTTCACCTCGACGGACTTGACGGCGTCGGCGGTGCCGGTCTCCACCACCTTCACCTCCAGGTCTCCGCGCTCCACCCGAACGGCCTTGGTCTGGCCCGGCTTCTTCTGGGCGGCCAGATACAGCTTGACCCCGTAGCCTCCGAACGCGCACAGCAGCACCACAAGAACGAATCCGAACACAAGCACCTTTCGGAGAACAGCCGCGGAGTCTCTCCGCGAAAGCAGATCGGCGGACATGTCTCCATCATGCATCCTCCGGTTTCGAGCCGTCAACAAGGCGGGCGAAAGTCACAAGCTCGCGCAGGCCGCGTGGGTCCACCCCGGTGCATTGCGCGCGAACAGGCGGTATAATGCCCGCTTGGCTGAGTCCGAGGTTTCCTCGGGCCGGCTAGACCTTTGGAAAGCTCCACGCATGGCGACATACCGAGGAAGAAAGACGGACATCTGCCGGATCGTCGGCTTCAACATTTGGGGCAAGAGCAAGTACCCCAAGCCCAACCGGATGTTCCCTCCGGGCCAGCACGGGCCGAACAAGCAGCAGCCGCGGCGCTCGGAGTACGCCGAGCAGCTGCTCGCCAAGCAGGTCATCCGCCGCTACTACAACGTTCTCGAGCGGCAGTTCCGCAACACCTTCGACAAGGCCGCCAACATGCACGGAGACACCGGTCTGAACTTCCTCCGGTTGCTGGAGCTCCGGCTTGCGACGATCGTGTGGCGCCTCGGCTACGCTCGGAGCATCTTCCAGGCCCGCCAGATGGTGAGTCACGGTCACATCACGGTCAACGGGAAGGTGGTGGACATCCCGAGCTACACGGTCAAGGTCGGAGACACCATCGCGGTCCGAGACCGGGAGTCGAGCCGGGACCTCGCTCGCAACAACCACTATGAGGCCGCGGCCGTCCCACCATACCTCGACGTGAACCTCCACGAGATGTGGGGCCGCGTGGTGGCTCTGCCGGAGCGCGAGGATCTCCCCAGCTTCTTCGAGATCCAGAAGGTCGTCGAGTTCTACGCCCGCTGATTCTGCGGCGGCAGGCAACGAGGGCGCGCGGTGTCCCGATGGGCCGCGCGCCCTTCGCCATTTGTCAGGTCTGGGTGGCGGCTTTCAGCTCCGCGACGAGAGCCGAAAGGGAGGAAGCCCAGTCCGTCTCTTCCTGACTCCGATGCAGGTGCTCCACCAGCCGGCTGCCGACGATCGCGCCGTCGGCGAACGAACAGATCTCCCGAACGTGGCTCGCCCTCGAGACCCCGAACCCCACGCAGATCGGGGTGTCGGTCCTCGCCCTCAGTTCCGCCGCGAGGCGCCGCGCCTCCTCGGGAACCTCGTCCCTCGCTCCGGTCACGCCCGTTCGCGAGACCGCATAGAGGAACCCCGTGCTCCTCGCCGCGATGCGGTCCAGGCGGCTTGAGTCGCTCGTCGGCGCCGCCAGAAGCACGTTCGCCAGGCCCGCTTCCTCGCTGGCCTCGAACCACTCCTGCATCTCCTCCGGAATCAGGTCGCACACAATGGTCCCGCAGACCCCGGCTTCGGCCGCCCTCGCAGCGAACTCCCTCGGACCAAGCCGCAGGATCGTGTTCCAGTAGCCCATCAGCACGATCGGCGTCTCCGTGCGGCGACGCGACAGAGTCTCGAGGATCGCGACGGGGGTCGTCCCTCTCTGCAAGGCCCGGAAGCTGCTCGCCTGAATGGCCGGCCCGTCGGCGATCGGGTCGCTGAACGGCACCCCGACCTCGATCACGTCCGCGCCGCCTGTTTCGAGCGCTTCGAGCACTGCCGGCAACCGCTCCAGGCTCGGGTCGCCCGCCGTGACGAACGCAACCAAGGCCCCCTCGCCCTTTGACCGCAGGTCGGCGAACGCCCGTTCCAACCGCTCTCGGCCCGTCATGCGCCAGCCACCCCCCGAAGCGCCGCGCACAGCCGCTCGAACGCACCTTCCTCGTCCAAACTCATCGTCGCCTCCCGGATTCGCTCGACTCGCTCAGACCCCAGGACCGGCTCGGCCAGCTCGCGGAATTTGGCCGCTACCTGCTCCTCGCTCATCGGGTTCAAAGCGTGACCGAGCGGCGCGTCCACGCGTTCCACGAACTCTCGGCCGCCGACGAGCCGCACCACCACCCGGTTGGGAATGCCCCGCTTCGGATACAGAGCGTCCAGCTCGGCGTCCACCCGCACCCGAACCCTCTCCATGACGCCCTGCACCGCCGACCGCCGCCAGGACTCCTCGCGATAGCTCTGCAGCGTCGGCGGTCCGAGGACGAGCGTCTGCGCCACCAGATACGGCAAGGAGTGGTCCGCCGTCTCCCTGGTCGTCGGCCGCCACTTGCTGGCGTCGCCTCCGATGATCTGCTCGGCGGCGGAGAACGTTTCCACCAGCACCGCGTCGACGTCGCCCGGATGGAACCTGCCGCCGTGCTGGCGAACGATCCGCTCGCAGGCCTCGATGGCGCTCTGCGCGTGGTACTCGGCAGGATAACGCTTGATGTACGCATCGTGCACCCGCCTGGCCACGCCGTCGCGAAGCCCCCGAGGCTCGAAGTGCGCCCCGGCCACCACCTCGCAGAACCCCATCGGACCCTCGAAGGCCTCCTCAGGGCCGGTCAACCCGGCCTCTGCGGCCTCGCAGGCCTGCACGGCGTTCCGAGCGGCGTGCGCGAACGCGCACCCTTTCCAC
>DPBN01000278.1 GCA_003516955.1 Armatimonadota bacterium
TCGATGAGCAGACGGGCGGCGCGGCGCGCCAGGCCGAGCGGCAGGCTGGCGAACGAGGCCCTGTCGAACGCGGCCTCGGCGTCGGCGGTGAGGAACCGCAAGGGCCCGTTCAGCGGCACCTCGAACGACTCCATCGCCCGGCCTGCGGCCTCGTCCAGAACCTCCGACTCCGCCGCGGCGACCGCCGCCAGCCTCAGCACGGCCTTGTCGAACGCCGGATTGAGGCGGCGGAACGCCGGCACCAGGTCCCGCCGGACGTGCGACCTTGCGAAGCGCGGGTCCTCGTTGGCGGGGTCGTCGTGGAACCACAGCCCGCGCTCGTGGCAGTACTCCCGCGTCTCCGCCCGAGCCACGCCGAGCAGCGGGCGCAAGATGTTGCCCCGACGCTCCGGGATGCCCTCCAGTCCCTTCAGGCCCGCACCCCGGGCGAGGTTGAGCAGGATGGTCTCGACGCTGTCGTCCGCCGTGTGGGCGGTCGCGATCCAGGGGCTGAGCGTGCGCAGAGCGGACCGCTGCAGAAACTCATAGCGCGCACGTCGGCCCGCCTCTTCCAGCCCGATGCCGTAGGTCCGGGACATCCCGGGCACGTCGGCGCGGCCTCCCACGAAGGGAATCCCCCTTTCGGCGCAGAAGGCCTCGCAGCGCCGCATCTCCTCGTCGGCCTCCGGCCTCATGCCGTGGTGCAGGTGAGCGGCGACGACGTCGCGCCCCAGCCGATGCAGCAGGTCCAGCAGGCAGGTCGAATCGGCGCCTCCGCTGTAGGCCACCACGATGCGGTCCTCGGGGCCCAGCCAGCTCCAGCTCTCCAGCTTCTCGCGCAGGCGCTCGAGGAGGTCCGGCAACCTAGACCTGCTCCTCCCGTTCGGGCGTCTCGAGGTAGATGACCTCGCGGCTGTCGTCGTAGGCGAGCAGCTCGCCGTAGCGGCCCCACTCGACCACCGTCTCGACGTTCCGCTCGGCCTCCTCGCTCGGGAACTCGCGCTCGAGCAGGTCCTGGACGTCGTCCCACTGCATCTCGTGGTCCTCCTCCTTCTCGAGCATATCCAGGAGCCACTCGAAGATGGGCAGGCGGCGGATGCGGGCGGCGAAGAGCTGCTTGCGCTCGGTCACGTCGGCCTCGGCGAACTCCACGCCCAGGTCCGTCACGCGGATGTCGCCCTCGTCGATGGTCGCGAAGCCCAGCAGCTCGGCGGCCTCGGCCAGCTTCAGCAGCTCGTCCGAGTCGAGCTTCAGCTCGCGGGCGAGGTCGTACAGGTTGGCCGAGCGGGTGGGCGACTGCGAGACCAGCTCCAGCACGATCGCCAAGCCGGCGATGTCGATCTCGGGAAGGTTGCGCGTGCGGCCGGGCTGGCCGGGGGCGGTGCCCATCTCGACGTACTCGGCCTCGGTGCGGCCCGCGAGCACGGCGTACACGGTGTCCACGACGCTCAGGAAGCTGGCCGACTTCTGCGAACGCGGGTACGGCAGATCCACCTTCATGTCGCGCACCACGCGGCCAGGATCCTTGTCCATGATGACGATGCGGTCGGCCATGTACACGGCCTCCTCGATGTTGTGCGTGACGAGGAGGATCGCCTTGGTCGGAAGCTCGCCGCCGGTCCACAGGTCCAGCAGCTCGCCCCGGAGCGTCTCCGCGCTCAGCACGTCCAGCGCCGAGAACGGCTCGTCAAGGCACAGGAGCTCCGGCTCCACGGCCATGGCCCGGGCGAATCCGACCTTCTGCCGCATGCCTCCGGACAGCTCCCGAGGGAAGGCCGTCTCGAAGCCGTCCAGGCCGACCTTGTCCAGCAGCGCGATCGCCCTCTCCCGCCGCTCGGGCTTGGGCACGCCGCGGGCCTTGAGGCCCAGCTCCACGTTGTGCTGGACCGTGAGCCAGGGGAACAGAGCGAAGGTCTGGAACACGATGGTCGCGTGCGGGTTGACTCCAGCGAGCGGCTGGCCACGATAGAGCACCCGGCCCTCGCTGGGCTTCTGTAGACCGGTGATGATGCGCAGCAGCGTGCTCTTGCCGCAGCCGCTCGGGCCGAGCAGCGCGACGAACTCGCCCTCGTGGATGGTCAGGCTCACGCCGCTGACCGCAACGAAGCGCTTGGCCCCCGTGCCGTAGGCCTGGGTCACGTTCTGCAGCTCGAGAAGAGGCGTCGGTCCTTCCATCGCAAGCTCCCTAATCCATGCGGAACCGGTCCTCGGCCAGCGTGTAGAGTCTACGCCACACGAGGCGGTTCACCATGACCACCGTGAACACCATCGCCAGGGTGCCCGCCAGCAGCAGCGGGTAGTTCCCGCTGGCGGTGGCCTCGGCGATGATGCTCCCGGCGCCGACCGTCTTGAGCGTCTGGCCGGAGAACTCGGCGTATTCCGCGACGATGCTCGCGTTCCAGGCCCCGCCGCTCGCCGTGATCGATCCGGTGATCAGGTACGGGAACAGGCTCGGCAATAGGAACACCTTCCAGCGCTCCCAGCCGCGGATCTTCATCAGCTCCGCGGTGAAGTGCAGATCCCGCGGGATGGCGCTGGCCCCCGCGATCACGTTGAACAGCAGGTACCACTGCGTGCCGGCCATCATCAGCGCCACCGCGGCGATGTTCAGTCCGCCTGCGAGGCTCACCAACCCCGCCAGGAAGACCGGGAACAGCGCGGTGGCGGGGATCGAGGCGGCCAGCTGGGCCAGCGGCTGAAGCCACCGGGCCAGGCGCGGGTTGGTGCCGATCGCCACCCCGACCGGGATCGTCCACGCGAGCGTGAGGGCCAGCGCCAGCGCCACCCGCAGGAACGTCGCCACGATACCGAGAGCGACCTGCAGCCAGCCGTGGATCGGCACCTGGATCAGAAGCCCCGCGGCCCTCCAGCCGCCGTAGCCCACCAGCGCGGCCGTCGCCGCCAGAACCAGCCAAGCGAGCGCGTTCGATCCCGCCCGGCTCTGATCGCGATCCATCCGCGCCTGGCTGCGCCGAAGAACCCAGAAGTCGAACCTCTCCGCCAACGGCCGGACCCAGTTCCGCCGGAAGCGGGCCATGAGCGACGAGTCCATCAGAACGTCGTAGAACCACGACGTCGGGGCGTCCTCGTCGTGCACCATGTCCAGGCGGAACCGCTGCGACCAGGCCAGCATCGGCCTCCAGACGAGCTGGTCCAGGGCGACGATCACCAGGGTGAGCGTGGCCAAGCCGTACAGGATCGCCCTCGTGTTGCCCTGGTGCGCCGCCTCCTGCAGGTAGCTCCCCAGGCCCGGCAGACGGAAGTCGCGCGAACCCACGTTGAAG
The DNA here is from genome assembly GCA_003516955.1 of Armatimonadota bacterium. Lineage (GTDB taxonomy): Bacteria > Armatimonadota > Fimbriimonadia > Fimbriimonadales > Fimbriimonadaceae > UBA8783. The sequence goes on from DPBN01000278.1 coordinate 3,264, forward strand.
ATCTCCGCCGCCATCAGGAAGAACCAGCCCCCCGCCCAGCTCATCATGCTG
>DPBN01000179.1 GCA_003516955.1 Armatimonadota bacterium
ATCGAGGCGGTGTTCAAGAGCTGGAACAACGAGCGCGCGATCATCTACCGCAACCGCGAGAAGATCCCCCACGACCTCGGCACCGCCGTCAACGTCCAGTCCATGGTGTTCGGGAACATGGGCAACGACTGCGGCACCGGCGTGGCCTTCACCCGCGATGCCGCCACCGGCGACAAGCACATCTATGGCGAGTTCCTCATGAACGCCCAGGGCGAGGACGTGGTGGCCGGCGTGCGCACGCCCCAGCCCGTCAGCCAGCTCGCCGAGACCATGCCCGAGGTCTACAAGGAGTTCGAGCGCATCGCCCAGCTCCTGGAGAACCACTACAAGGACATGCAGGACATCGAGTTCACCATCGAGAAGGGCAAGCTCTACATCCTGCAGTGCCGGTCGGGCAAGCGCACCGGCGTCGCCGCCGTGAAGATCGCCGTCGATATGGCGAACGAGGGCCTCATCACCAAGGAGGAGGCCGTCCTGCGCGTGACCCCCGAGCAGCTGGAGCAGCTCCTGCACCCGCGCCTGGTGAACGCCAAGAAGGTGAAGCCGATCGCCAAGGGTCTGAACGCCGGCCCCGGCGGCGCCGTCGGCCACATCGCGCTGAGCAGCTCCAAGGCCATCGAGATGGCCGCGCAGGGCAAGCCCGTGATCCTGGTCCGCAAGGAGACCAACCCGGACGACCTCGGCGGGATGCTCGCCTCGAAGGGCGTCCTCACCAAGCTGGGCGGCCGCACCTCGCACGCCGCGCTCGTCGCCCGCCAGTACGGCATCCCGACGATCTGCGGCTGCGGCGCCGTCGAGCCGGATGAGGCCAACGGCACCTGCAAGATCGGCGACGTGGTGCTGAAGGAGGGCGACGTCATCTCCATCGATGGCACGCTCGGCGAGGTCTACGGCGAGGCGCTCAGCACCGAGCCGGCGTCCGTCACCGGCGACTTCGGAACGCTGATGGGTTGGGCGGACTCCTTCCGCAGGCTCGGCGTCCGGGCCAACGCGGACAGCCCCGAGCACGCCGAGGAGGCCGTGAAGTTCGGCGCGGAGGGCATCGGCCTCTGCCGCACCGAGCACATGTTCCTCGGCGACCGCGTGCCGCTGGTGCAGGAGATGATCCTCGCCGAGGACGAGGCCACCCGCGACGCGGCCCTGGCCAAGCTCCTGCCCCTGCAGCGCAGCGACTTCGTCGGCATCTTCAAGGCGATGGGCGCCCGGCCGGTCACCATCCGCCTGATCGACCCGCCGCTGCACGAGTTCCTGCCGCGCCTGGAGGACCTGCTCGTCGAGACCACCGAGATGCGCTGCACCGGCAAGACCGGCGCGGAGTACGAGGCCAAGATGAAGCTTCTGAAGAAGGTTCAGGAGCTGCACGAGGCCAACCCGATGCTCGGTCTGCGCGGCGTCCGCCTGTCGATCTACTTCCCCGGCATCGTCAAGATGCAGGTCGCGGCGATCATCGGAGCCGCCTGCGAGGTGAAGAAGGCCGGCGTCGACGTGCACCCGGAGATCATGATCCCGCTGGTGGGCATCGTCACCGAGCTGACCCACATCAAGGAGCAGCTCGAGCAGGTCACCCAGGACACGATGAAGGCCGAGGGCATCGAGGTCGACTACATGTTCGGCACGATGATCGAAATCCCGCGCGCGGCCCTGACCGCCGACGAGATCGCCAAGGAGGCCCAGTTCTTCAGCTTCGGCACGAACGACCTCACCCAGATGACCTACGGACTGTCGCGCGACGACGCCGCGAAGTTCCTCCCGGTCTATCTGGACAAGAAGATCATCAAGGTCGACCCGACCGACGAGATCGACCAGAAGGGCGTGGGCAAGCTGATGGAGATGTGCGTGCGCGACGCCAAGGCCGTCAACCCGGGCATCAAGCTCGGCATCTGCGGCGAGCACGGCGGCGAGCCGACCTCGGTGAAGTTCTGCCACCGCATCGGCCTCACCTACGTGTCCTGCTCGCCCAAGCGCCTGCCGGTCGCCCGGCTGGCCGCGGCGCAGGCGGCCCTCGAGGAGAAGATCACCGTCGCCCGGGACAAGTAACCCGGCCCGACCGCAGCTGAGTCCGACTCGGCGAACATCGGCCCCCTCCCTACCCGGGAGGGGGCCTTCGTGTTGCCGCGGGCCCACAACCCGAAGGCCCTTGGGCAGACCACCCAGACGGTCGCGAGCCGCCTGCGAACCTCCAGACTCGCGGCTCGCCCCTCGCCCCGCGCTCGATCCTCCGCCTCGCCGCATGGCCGAACCATCCCTGCGCCGCCGTCCGGAGCCGGCTCGCTGCCCTTGGCTGCCCTCAGCCTTCGTCAGAGCGTTCCTGCACGGAGAGCGCGCTGGCCCGCCAGCGCCCACCTGACGCGCTGGCTTCCCCGTCGGCGCAACTTCACCCGGAAGCAGCACGGAGGGATCGAGGTGCAAGTGGGAAGACGCCGGCTGAAGGCCGAACTGCTCGGCTACTCCCTCGCCTTCGACGGCCAGGCTGAGCCTGGATCAGCCGGGTTCAGGTTCGAGAACGGTCCATGGGTGGGAGGCCTAGGGACCACCAGGAGCGGCTCCAGCCGCCTCCGGCCGATGGGGTCAGTGCGCAACGGAGCGCCCTCAGCCGCCTTTCCGGCCTTCCTCTTCCCCCAGCTCGTTCACCACCGTGCCCTCCCAAAGCGGCGAGCCGGAGCGGTAGGATGCGCGAGCCATCAGGTGGGCGGCGATCGGCTGCGTCACGAACAGGAACAGCACCACCAGCGCCGCCTTCGTCCGCACCCCCACGTCGTCGAACGCCACCGCGACCGCCAGCAACACGCAGCCGACCCCCAGCGTGGTGGCCTTGCTCGTCGCCTGCATCCGCATCAGGGAATCCGGCAGGCGGAGAACGCCATACGCGGCGAGGAACGTCACCAAAGCGCCGAACGCCAGTAGACAGGCCGCGACGAGGTCCCTCACTTCCCCGCACTCCTCTCGATGTACTGGGCAAACGCGATCGTGCCCACGAAGGCCACCAAGGCTACCGCCAACCCCACGTCCACGAAGAGCGGCTGCCGGTAAAGCAGAGCCATCGCCGCAATCATCCCGGCAACGGTCACCCCGGCGAGGTCCAGCGCAACCACCCGGTCGGCCAGCCGAGGGCCGATCGCCAAGCGGATGGTCGCCAGCACGAAGGCCAGCGACAGCACGGCCAAGGCGATCTCGGCGACAGAACTCAGCATTCGAACAGCTCCCTCACGCGCCTCTCGAATCCCTCGCGGATGCTGCGCCTCAGCTCCTCCGCCCCAGCCGCGGGCAGATGCATCGTGTGCACGAAAATGTGGCGGCGATCTTCGGACACATCCAGCACCATCGTGCCCGGAGTGAGCGTGAGGAACGTCGAGAGCAGAGTGATCTGGGCGTCCGAAGGCAGGTCGATCGGGACCCGGACGATCGCCGGTCTCAGGCGCTTCGGACCGCGGAGAACCTGCAGCGCAACCTCGAGGTTGGCCAGCACCAGCTCCAGAAGGAAGAACAACACGAACGAAACCGTCCGTTCGACCTGGCGGACGTAGCGAACCTGCCCGATCACGCCGCGCCGCGACAGCAGGCCGAGAAGGAACAGCCCCACGAGGAACCCTGTCGCGAGCATGGCCGGCTCGAAGCTGCCCCACAGCGCGCACCATACCAAAGCGAGGATCAGGTTCCAAGCGATCATCGGCTCTTCCCTCCCAGAACTGCCTGGACGTAGGCGTCCCGATCCTGCATCCCGGCCTGCGTGGAGGAGGCCAGGGCCGGACTCCATCCGAGTCCCACCGCGAGCGCCGCCGCCGCGAACCAAGCCAGCGGGGCGTGAAGCAAAATCCGCTCTCCGCGGCCCAACTCCCGATGAGACGCCGGCTCCGGCGCGGGCTTCCAGAACGCCTCGTTCCAGATCTTCACCATGGAGTAGAGCGTGAACAGCCCTGTAGCGACCATCGTCGCCGCGATCCAGCCGTAGCCTCCATCCAGCGCCGCCAGGATCGCCGCCAGCTTCGCCGCAAAACCGGAGGACGGTGGAAAGCCGGCCAGCGAGAAAGCGAGCACCAGAAAAAGGGCCGCGAACCACGCGTGCGATCGGGCGAAACCTCCCAGGCGGTCCAGGCGGTACGAACCGCCGAGGCGCCACCCGGTGCCCGCGGCCACGAACAGGGCGCTCTTCACCAGCCCGTGGTGGACCATGAACAGCACCGCCGCCATGATTCCCGCCTT
>DPBN01000177.1 GCA_003516955.1 Armatimonadota bacterium
CGCACGCGCTGATCCCGCTGTACGCCCTCGGGGTTTTCATCTCGTTCACCCTCAGCCAGGCCGGCATGACGGTGAAGTGGATTCGCGAAGGGGTCCACGACCACCGGATGATCATCAGCGGCTTCGGCACGCTGGTCACCTTCGTGGTGGCGATCATCCTGCTGGTCACGAAGTTCGAGGAGGGGGCGTGGATGGTCACCGTGGCCATCGCCGCGCTGCTCGTCCTCTTCGCCAAAATCCGCAAGTATTACGACTTCCTCCAGCAGGAGTTCGAAGTCTCCCCGGAGGACCGGATCGAGCCGGTGCGCACCACCGCGCTGCTGCTGGTCCCCCGGCTGCACAAGGGCACGCTCCGGGCGATCGCCTACAGCCAGAGCCTCACGAACGACTGCCGCGCGCTGCACGTCACGCTCGACCCGGAGAGCGCCGAGTCGATCAAGCGCGAGTGGAACCGGCTGCGGGTGAACATGCCGCTCGTGATCCTCGAATCGCCCTACCGATCTCTCGTCGAGCCGGTCTTGGAGTACATCGACCAAGCCATCGAGGACGACCCCGAAGCGATGATCACGGTGATCGTTCCGCAAGGGGTGCCTCCCAAGTGGTACCAGGCGATCCTGCACAGCAACGTCGCCTCGCTCCTGAAGATCGCGCTGGGGAGCCGGCGCAACGTCGTCATCACGAACGTGAGGTACTTCCTGTCATGATCGTCGAGAGCTACGAGGACGTCATCCGCCTCTCCGGCGAGCTCCGCTCCAACTTCTGGGACACGATCCACACGGCGATCTCCCTGACGCTGAAGAAGTACCCGCGCGGGGTCATCCTGGATTGCAGCCGCATCACGGAGTGCACGCCCGAGGGCGCGGAGACCTTCCGGGACGCCCTGAACTACATCCAGAAGCACGGATCCAGGTTCATCGTGGCGGAGGTGCCCAAGCAGATGCTGGAGGTGCTGCGCACGGTGCCCGAGGTCCGCAGCCAGCTGCCGATCGCCGCAACGATCGAGGAGGCCAGGCGGTCGATGGACCTGGCTCCCGAGGAGCGCGCCGCGTCCCTGCGCTCCGGCGTCCGGCTGGGCGTGTCGCTTCTGGCCCTCTACGGCACCGAATGCGACGAGGCCGCCGTGGAGTTCTTCGCGGACGAGGTCCAGGAGCATGACCACACCCCGCACCTGGTGACCGTGATCGAGGTGCCCAGGGACCTCCCCCTGCAGGCCCCCCTGCCAGAGAGGGAGGAGGCCGCCCACGGCACGCTCGAAGCCGCGAAGTCCGCTCTGAAGTCGCGCAAGCTGAACGCGACCATCCATATGGAGAAGGCGCGCGACCTCGCCGCGGGCATCGCCGCCGTCGCGGAGCGGACCGGGGCCGAATGGGTGTTCGTCCCGCTGCCGTGCAAGCCCGAGCACACCGACCGCGCTCTGCAGGTGATGAAGACGCTGCTCCACCGGCTGACGTGCCGGGTGGTCCTGATCCGGGGACCGGTGCGCCAGGCCGACCGCTCCTAGAAGGGCTTCACGGCCGCGTAGTGCACGCGGTCGCTCTTGCGGCGGATCGGATCGAGCGTGTAGCTGGTGTAGCCGCGCACGTCCACGAACCCCGCCTCCTCGAGCATGGAGCGCACCTCGTCGTCCGTGTAGGCCCGCTGCCGGTGCACCTCGCGGAACTCCTCGCCGTCCTTCCAGAACGTCATGTGCACGGTGATGACGCGCGTCTGGGGATCGTAGTCGCCGACCCAGTCGTAGCGCAGCCGGGCGGACGGCCGCAGGTTCCTCTGGTCGAACAGCCTCTGTTCGAACGCGTACGCCGTGTTGAGGTCGAACACGAACGCCCCTCCCGGCTCCAGATGGGCGTGCACGCGCCGCAGCGCCTGAAGGAAGCGCTCGGGATCGAGGATGTTGTTCAGGCTGTCGAAGAACGACAGCGCCGCACCGAACGTGCGCCCCAGCTCGAACGTACAGGCGTCCATCGTCTCGTAGCGGATCGGATAGCCCTTCCGGGCGGCCTTCTGGCGGGCGACCTCGATCATGTGCGGCGAAAGGTCGATCCCCGTCATCTCGAACCCCTCCTGGTGCAGCATCTCGCACATCGTGCCGGTGCCGCAGCAGACGTCGAGGATGCTCCGGGGCCGGACGTCCAGCTGACTGAGCAGCAGCAGGAAGTAGCCGACCCACATCCTGTAGGGCACGACCGACATCAGCTCGTCGTAGTAGGGCGCCAGCCGCCCGAAGCTGTCCACGATGGAAGCCTACCCACCCTCGGGTAGGATCGCCAACGGAGGTGAAGCCGATGCTGCCTGCGCTCCTCGTTCTGGGCTCCTCTTCGGTGTTGCCCGCCGACCCGCCACGACCGTGGGTGGGCTTCCACATGTTCGCGCCGTCGGACCCGGCGGCCTTTCTGCAGATCAAGGACCTGGTGGCCAAGGGCCTCAAGCCGCTGGGCGTGAACGCGCTCATCCTCGAGTTCACGAGCGACAGCTTCGCCTACCAGTCCGTTCCCGAGCTGAAGCCGTTCGCCCGCGGGGTCGGCAAGAAGGAGGCCCGCGAGCTGGCGACCTTCTGCCGGGCGCAAGGCGTGCGGGTGATCCCTCAGCTGAACTGCGTGGGCCACCAGAGCTGGGCGGAAACCACCTACGGCCTCCTCAAGGCGTTCCCAGACATCGACGAGACCCCCGGGCAGTTCCCCGACAACAAGGGCATCTACTGCCGGAGCTGGTGCACCTCGAACCCGAAGTCCTACCAGATCGTGTTCCGCCTGATCGACGAGCTGCTGGACGCCTTCCAAGCCGACGCGTTCCACGTCGGGATGGACGAGGTGTTCCTCATCGGCCACCAGTCGTGCCCGCTCTGCAGGGGCAAGGATCCGGGCGAGCTGTTCGCCAACGCCGTGAAGCGCCTGCACGCCCACCTGAAGACGAAGCGAGCGACGATGCTGATGTGGGGCGACCGCCTGCTGGACGGCCGGGCGACCGGCTACGGCGAGTGGGAGGCCTCGACCAACGGTACCCACACGGCCATCGATCGAATCCCCAAGGACATCGTGGTCTGCGACTGGCACTACGAGGAGCGGCCCAGCTACCCCTCGCTGGAGATCCTCCAGCAGAAGGGCTTCCGCGTGTGGCCGGCCGGCTGGCGCAGCGAGGCGGCCACCGCGGCGTTCCTCGAGGACTCGAGAAGGAAGGCGACGCCCAGAATGATGGGGCACCTCTTCACCACCTGGGGCGGCGGCCCCGAGCAGTTCCTCGCCGCCCTGACGGCTCCGGACTCCGCCGCCAAGCCAGAGGGAGCCGCCGAGTGGTGGAACGTGGGCCGCCTGGTCCGGAGGTTCGCGCCCCAAGTGGCCAAGGATCCCGCGTTCGGGGCCAAACCCTAGGTCGCTTGCGAGACGAAACACTCCCAGGGATCGTCCTCATAGAAAAGTGAACCGATGGTGAAGAGAGCGGGCGCCGTCGAAGTCGGCAGGCGGATCCGCGCCGCCGCCAG
>DPBN01000067.1 GCA_003516955.1 Armatimonadota bacterium
CGCGTGGCAATAGCTCAGAAACTCATCCAGGCCGAAGGCGAAGTTGGGTCGCTTGGAGAGCGGGCCGACGGTTACCTTCCACCGGAAGCCATGGACGAGGCACCCGCCGGGGTAGCGAACGATAGGGACGCCGATCGCGCGTGCGGCCTCGAAGAGATCGGCAGCCGGGCGCCGATGGTCGGGGTCCCAAACGCCCGTTCCCGTCCGGGTGACGAACGGATCCGACTCCTTGACGAAGATCCCCTTCGGGTCGGAGGCCTCGATGTTGTGCCCGAGCGCCAGCCTGTTGACCGGACCGAGGTCGCGCGTCAGGTCAAGCTCGATCGCAGCATCCGGCGCGGACTGGTCCCACGCCGCGGACGCAATCCACAACGCTAGCGCCGTCGCGAGCATGCGAGGATGCTAGCCCCGGAATGCCGGAGAACGCAACGGTTTCGCCGGCGCCGCTCGCGGCTTCCGGTAAACTCCCCGCATGGTCGCGGAACTCAAGGAGCTTTGGCGCTTCCGGGAGTTGCTGTGGACCATGGTCGAGCGCGAGATCCGCATCCGCTACAAGAACAGCGTCGGCGGCTTTCTGTGGTCCCTCATCAACCCGCTCGTCACCGTCCTCGTCATGACGGTGGTCTTCAAGTACCTGGTCGGCAACCAGACGGAGAACTTCGCGGCTTACATCCTCGCGGCCTACCTGCCGTACATGTTCTTCCAGTTCGCGGTGATGGACGCGGCGCAATCCATCCTCGTCTCCCTTCCGCTGCTGCGCAAGATCTACTTCCCGCGGGAGATTCTGCCTCTGGCGATCATCCTGAGCAACTTCATCCACTTCGTGCTCGCCCTGGCGGTCTTCTTCGCCTATCTGCTGGTGGTCTATCTGATCCACCCGGGGGTTTGGCCGTTCCAGATCACGACGCTCTGGTTGCCCGTGTTGCTGGTGGTCAATCTGGCGCTTGCGGCGGGGGTTGGTCTGGCTGTCGCGGCCTTGAACACGTTCTACGAGGACGTGAAGTACATCGTGGGCGTGATCCTGTATCTGATGTTTTTCCTCAGCCCGATCATGTACTTCAGCGAGAACGTGCGCTACTCCAGCGCGCTCCAGGGACCGATGGGGGATCTTGTCTACCGCCTCTACCACCTCAACCCGATCGCGGCGCTCGCCACGGCATATCGGAAGGTGCTCCTGGCGCCGCAGGCGGTGTACGTCGAGGGCCGGAAGGTGCCGCCTCTGCCGATGGACTGGGGCAACTTCGCCGTGGTTTCGCTGATCTGCCTCGCGGTGCTCGTGGGAGGGTACGCGCTGTTCAACCGCCTCAAATGGAGGTTCGTGGAGAGGCCATGAGCGGGTCTCCGGCGATCGTCGCGCGCGATCTCGTGAAGGAGTTCGTCGTCTCGCACAGCGGCGCGAACAGCCTCAAGACGACCATCCTCTGGTTCCGTCGCGCGCGGGTGGAGACGCTTCGGGTCCTAGACGGCGTGTCGTTCGACATCGCGCGCGGCACGTGCGTCGCGGTGATCGGGAAGAACGGGGCGGGGAAGAGCACCCTGCTGGCTCTCCTCGCCAAGGTGTACCGGCCGACGTCGGGCGTGATTCGGGCCGAGGGAAGGATCGCCCCGCTGCTGGAGCTGGGAGCCGGCTTCCACCCCGACCTCACCGGGCTGGAGAACGTGTTCTTCAACGGGGTGATCCTGGGGCTGAGCCGCAAGGAGATCTCCCGGCGCATCGACCGCATCGTGGAGTTCTCCGAGATCGGATCGAGCATCGATGCGCCGGTGCGGACGTACTCCAGCGGGATGCTCGCGCGGCTGGGCTTTGCGGTGGCGGTGCACATGGACGCCGAGATCCTCTTGGTCGACGAGGTGCTCTCCGTCGGCGACCTCCAGTTCGAGCGCAAGTGCATCCGCCGCATCGAGGAGTTCCGCGAGTCGGGTGGAACGATCTTCTTCGTCTCGCACCATCTGGACACCGTCCGCAAGGTCGCCGACCGGTGCATCTGGCTCAAGGATGGGCGCATCGAGGCGGATGGGGACCCGGCGGAGGTCACCGCGCTCTACGAGGATCGGATGGGCCGCTGATCGGCGCGAAGAGCACCCGGAGGAACAGCCCCGCGGACTTGGGGCACCGAGCCCGCGTGCCAAGGGTAACCACGGTCAACAGAGTCCACAGCAACAGGCGGAACAGGGCCCCGAGGCGATCGAGCAGAAGGCAGGCGAGCCAAGCGAGGCGCCCGCGATGGAGCAGGAAGTACAGCTCCTTGCCACGGTTGTAGCGCGCCACAGCCTCCCAGCGTAGCCGGGAACTGGACCCGAGGTGGTGCACGAAGCGCGTCTTCGGGACATAGAGGATCCTGCCGTGGCGCCTGAGCCGATGGCAGAGCTCCGTGTCCTCGCAGTAGAGGAAGAAGCGCTCGTCGAACCGCTCCACCGGCCTTAACATGAGGCAGGCGCCCATCACTTGGGGAACGTCGAAGGGACCGTCCCCCCGCCGCAGAAGCCTGGAGGACAGCCAGTACGGACTGAGGATGCGCGACCGGGGAAAGGCCTTCTCGAGCAGCGTCTGCTCGCAGAAGACCGCCCAAAGCGTGAGCTCACCTGCGGCGGATTCCTGTAGCGAACCGTCCGGGTTCACCAGCCGTCCGCCCGCGGCCACCACCCCGGGGTCGCGGAAGACTCCGGCCAGCTCCTCGACCGCGCCGGGCGTCGACTGAGCGTCGGAGTTCAAGAGCAGAACGAGAGGACGGGTCGCGGCCTCCATGCCCTGGTTGTTGGCGGCGCCGAAGCCGACGTTCTCCCGGTTCTCGATGAGCCGCACCGCGGGGAACTCGCTGCGGACCATCTCCGCCGAGCCGTCCGAGGAAGCGTTGTCTACCACCACAACCTCACAGTCCCCCGGCACGCTTCGCAACGCGTCCCTGAGGAGGTCGCGGGTGTTGTAGCTCACGAACACCACGGTAACGTCCGCGGAGCCGGGCGCGGAGTTCATGTACAATCTGGACCTCATGGCAAGAGACGTCCTGTTGACTCGAACAGGTTTCGAGAAGCTCAAGAGGGAACTGGAGCATCTGAAGACGGTGGAGCGCCCTGCGATCGCGGAGGCGATCCGCGAGGCGAAGTCGCACGGCGACCTGAGGGAGAACGCCGCTTACCATGAGGCCAAGCTCAAGCAGTCCAGGCTCGAGGGGCGCATCGCGGACCTGCAGCGGGTGCTGGAGACGGCGAAGATCGTGGAGAGGCCCGAGACGGGACAGAACGTTGCCCACCTGGGCAGTAGGGTTCGACTGCTGATCGAGGAGTTCGACGAGGAGATCGAGGTGACGCTGGTCGGATCGTTCGAGGCCGACCCGAAGAAGGACTTGGTGTCCATCACCTCGCCCTTGGGCAGCGCGCTCGTGGGGGCCGAGCCTGGCTTGGAGATCGAAGTGGACGCGCCGGCAGGCATCTGCCGCTACAAGGTCCTTGAGGTGGTCGACCCGGAGACCGGCGATGGTCCATCCTCCAGCTGATCCGTTGCGCGCGCTGGCGTGGCTGCTTCTGGCCGTAGGAGTGGCGGTCGGTTGCGGGCCACAGCCGAAGGAGGTTCCGATCGTCGCGCAGCAACCTACCCTCTCCGCAGAGGAGATGCCCAATCCCTTGCCTCCCACTCGGCTGGGCCTATGGCGGGATGGGCGAAAGGTGCGCCCCGGCGACACCGTGGAGGACGCGATGGACGTTTTTCCCCGCCCCCGCAACGCCGCGGTGTTCTACGATCCACCCTCGGTGTTCGGCAAGGATTTCCGCGCGAAGGGGTGGGACAGCGGCCGAGAGGGCTTCGGCGTGATCGCCACCCGAGGCCAGGTGGTGTTGGCTCTGCGGGTGGAGTACGACGTTGCCGCCGAGCGGCCGATGGAGCTGGTCGACCAGTACTCGGCCGAGCACGGTCTGCCGACGTCGACGGT
>DPBN01000350.1 GCA_003516955.1 Armatimonadota bacterium
GCCCTCGCTCTCCACGGTGGGCCAGACCACTCCGTTGAGCGCCGCGAGCTTCAGGCGCCCGTTCGGCTTGATCTGGGCCACCATGGCGCCGAGGGTGTCGAGGTGGGCGGTGACGGCGCGGGGCCGGTCGCGCCGCAGGCCCTCGAGCGTCGCCACGAGCGCGCCCTTGGGCGTCCGCTCGCTGGGGATTCCCAGCGCTTCCAACTCCTGCTGCACAAAGCCGACGGCCCAATCGGTGGAGCCGGTCGGGCTCGGCGTGTTCAGCAGGTCGACGAGAAAACGGACGAGGTAGTCGAGATCGATCTGGAATCGCGCCACGGAATCCCCCTTCGCACTTCCTGAGCGTATGGTTTACCCGCTCGGGAGCCGCTCACTCGCCGATTCGGTCGAAACCTCCCGGATAGTACGCGAAGCGGACCAGGCCGTCGGGGCCCGGCTGGAAGTCCGTGCGCTTGAAGAACGCCCCTCGGGGGCCGATCTGCCACCCCCAGGCGGGCTTGGCCTCGTAGGTCTGGAAGACCACGGCGGGCGTGTAGCGGATCGCGAAATTGAACTGAGGAATCGGGCCCCAGTCGGCCGCACCGGCGGTGTCGAACACCACGTAACGCAGCATGCCGTCCAGCCCGCCCTTGCCGATCGGCGTCTGCCATCTCAGGCGAAGAGCGTGCGTGGCGTTGGCCTTGAAGACGACTCGGATGCCGTGCGTCCGCTCGCGCCGGGCGTAGGGAACCTTGTTCTTCGTTCCCACCAGCAGCGCGGGGTCGGACACAGACTGGTCCGTGAGCGCGGGCACCATGGGCGCGGGCGCCTTGTCCCAGGTCGCGTCGAACCGGATGTCGTAGCCCCTTCCCAGAACCGGGTTCTGTGCGACGACCGGCAGCAGCAGCGTCGCCGGCACGTCGGCTGCCGTGGCGTTCTTGAACCAGCAGAGGAGTTCGAAGGCCGCGTTCTCGCGGTCCAAGGTTGCCGAAACGCTGAGCCCCTGCATCCGCACGGCGCCGCGGGCCTCCTTGCAGGCGGGAATGCCGGCGTAGACGACGGCGACGTCCTTGGGGAGGTTGGGACCGCTCTGAAGACTGAGAAGAAGAGCGAAGGCTGCCAGACTCATGAATCTGGTTACGGTCGGCGGCGCCGGCGGGTTGTGCGGAGGGCAGACGGCTTCTTAACAATCCCTTAACATCTTGACGGTACCTTGCGGTCAAGGAGACCAAGGAGTAGAGGCGAGATCATGCGCATTTGGCAAGGCATCGTGTTGGCGTGCGGCGTCGGCGTCGCCCTGATCGGGTGCGGCGGACCGAAGAAGGAGGGGGGTGCGGCCGGCGGCGGCGCCCGCAAGCAGACCCTGGAAGGCGCCGTGAGCGTGGACGGTTCCAGCACCGTGTTCCCGATCTCCCAGGCGCTGGCCGAGGAGTTCATGAACGAGAACCAGGGAGTCAACGTGACGGTGGCCGAGAGCGGCACCGGCGGGGGCTTCAAGAAGTTCGGTCGCGGCGAGATCGACATCAGCGGAGCCTCGCGGCCGATCGAGCCCTCGGAGGACGAGACCTGCAAGAAGAACGGCATCGAATACATCGAGCTGCCGATCGCCTTCGACGGACTGACGGTGGTCGTCAACCCCAAGAACGACTGGGCTGAGTCCCTCACCGTCGCCGAGCTGAAGAAGATCTGGGAGCCGGGGAGCAAGATCAACAACTGGTCGCAGGTGCGCGCGGGGTTCCCGAACAAGCCGCTGAAGCTGTACGGTCCGGGAACCGACTCCGGCACGTTCGACTACTTCTGCGAGGCGATCAACGGCGGCAAGGGCAAGAGCCGATCGGACTACACCGCCAGCGAGGACGACAACGTGCTGGTGCAAGGCGTGGCGGGCGACGAGGGCGCCCTGGGCTACTTCGGCATCGCCTACTACGAGGAGAACAAGGGAAAGATTCGGGCGGTGAAGATCGACGGCGGCGAAGGACCCGTGGAGCCGAGCGCGGAGACCGTCCGATCCGGCAGGTACAAGCCTCTTTCCAGGCCGCTGTTCCAGTACGTCAACGTGAAGTCGCTGGAGAAGCCGCAGGTGAAGGCCTACGTGGACTTCTGCCTGGCCAACGCCGAGAAGCTCGTGTCGCAGGTGGGCTACGTTCCCCTGCCCGCCCAGGCCTACGAGATTGCCAAGAAGATCGTGGCGGAGAAGCGGACCGGCTCCCGCTTCATGGGTGAAACTGCCAAGGGCTTGAAGATCGAGGACATTCTCGCCAAGGAGAAATGACGCAGGCGCGAGCCTCGGAAGACCGTCGGAAAGCCCGGACGGGGGTGGATCGGTTCCGCCGCCCTCCGGGCCCCGGTCTGTTCTTGGAGACGACCATCCGCTGGGTCTGCTTCGCCGCGGCGGCGGTGTCGATCCTGACCACCCTCGGCATCGTGTTCGTCCTGGTGAAGGAGGCGTATCTCTTCTTCCGCCAGGTTTCGCCCTTGGAGTTCTTCACGGGCACCCGGTGGGCCCCGCTGTTCCAGCCCCGCAGCTTCGGCGTGATCCCTCTGATCGTAGGCACGCTCATGATCACGGTGGGCGCGGGCCTGATCGCCATCCCGCTCGGCACGCTGGTCGGGCTGTACCTCAGCGAGTACGCGTCGCCCAAGGTGCGCGCCGTCGTCAAGCCTGCGCTGGAGATTCTGGCGGGCATCCCGACCGTGGTGTACGGCTACTTCGGCGTGTTCTTCGTGACGCCTCTGCTCAGGGTCTTCTTCCCGTCGGTGGAGGTGTTCAACGCGGCGAGCGGCGCGATCGTGGTGGGCATCATGATCCTGCCGCTGGT
>DPBN01000215.1 GCA_003516955.1 Armatimonadota bacterium
CCGGTAGAGGGGCCGACCGTCCTCCCCGTGCGGACCCTCGAACCCGTCGCGCAGCACCTCCGAGATCGCCAGGAACAGGTACCGGGCGATCACCTCGGTGGTCGGTGGCTCCTCGAACACCAGCACGCCCTCGGGATAGAGGCGCTCCAGCTCCGGCAGCAGCGGCTCGTCCCGGTGCACCGCCAAGCTGTGGTCGAACTGCTCCACGATGGGCTTCACCGCACGCTTGAGCGCCTTGAAGTCGAGCACCATGCCGTTGGCGTCCAGCCGCTCGCCGCGGATCACCACCTCGATGGTTCGGGTGTGGCCATGCGGGAACCGGCAGCGTTCGGGGTGGCCCGTCAGCATGTGGCCGCTCTCCACGGTGAACCGTTTGCACACGCGGAAGACCGCCATGCTCAGGGCTGCTCCTTGCGTCGCAGGACGACCCTGCGCGACTGGTCGATCTCCAGGACCGAGGACAGCGTCAGCGTCCCCGGGTCGACCTGCAGGCGAAGCGGTTTGAAGAGTCCGGCTTCCATCGGGTTGTTGTCGCCCTACTTCAGGTCTCCGACGCGCTCCGGCTCGAGGATCAGGGTGAGGCCGTCCAGGCGCCAGCGGCCCTCGAAGGTCGCGGGCGGGAAGAGGTTCGACGAGAACGTGCCGTCCTTCCTCAGCTCGAGCTGAATGGACAGCATCGAATCCAGCACGTTTTGCTGCAGCTGCGTCGGAAGGTCGGATCGCTCCGGCGTCTCGAGCTTGGCAACGTACGTCCCGACGAGCCGATCCTGCAGGCTGGCCTGGCAACCGACGCCGATCGCCAGCAGGGCGGCCAGAAGCAGCGCCGTGCGACCTGCAACCATGCCCCTATTGTGGCCCAGGAGGCGGCCCGGGCCAAGGCCGAGGGTGCCGGGGTTCACTCCTTGCGCTTGAACGTCATGCTCATCTGCCCGGAGTTGGCCTGCTTCGCTCGGAGCGTCAGCGTCGAGGGGTCGACCTCGAACTCCATCGGCTTGTTCATCTCGCCCGCGTTGGGCGGCAGCTTCCCTCTGGCGGCGGCCTCGCTCTTGAGCTGCTCCGGCGTCATGCCCATGATGGTTTCCGCCTTGAGCTCGAGTTTCGTGCCGTCCAGGCTCCAGGTGCCTTTGATCGGCATGGCCATCAGGGACATCTCGAACGTCTTGTCCTCCTTCAGCTCGAGGGTTGTGGATCCGCCCAGCATCTGGGCGAAGTTGCGGACCATCTGCGAGGCCGCATCGTCCTTCGCCGATGCGGGTTCCTCGAAGGAGGCCGTGTAGCGCCCCACGAGCTTCTTCTCGAGGCTGCCGGAGCAACCGACCGCGAACAGGACGATCAGGACGGCCAGAGCGTGCAGAAGGCGACGGTCCATGGCTCCAGTATGCTCCCTAGGCGGAGCCCTCGGCCCGGACGACCCGCAAGATTTCGCCGCGTTTGGTCTTGGATCGCCATTCCGTGTCGCTCGCCGTCCCGCGCTCGTCGCCCCTCGGGCCGATCAGTCTGCACCCGGGAACAGGCTTCAAGACCAGCTACCGTCCCGCAAGCGATCGGATGGCGGCGGATTCGAGGCGGCCGCCGCTCCAGCTCATCTCGATCTCGAACGCACCGCGGGCGCGCACGCCGCGCACCGAGCCTCGCGGCCAAGAGGAGGGCAGGGCCGGCAGAAGCTCGATCCAGCCGTCGTGGGACTGCACGAGCATCTCGAGGATGCCCGCGGCCCCGCCGAAGTTGCCGTCGATCTGGAACGGCGGGTGGGCGTCGAAGAGGTTGGGGTAGAGGCCGCCACCGTCGACCATGTTGTAGCCGGTCATCCCCGTGGGCTTGAGGAGGCTGCGCACCAGGCGGTAGGCGCGCTCGCCGTCGTGCAGCCGCGCCCAAAAGTTGATCTTCCAAGCCATCGACCAGCCGGTGCTGACGTCGCCCCGCGCTTCCAGGGACTTTCGCGCCGCCGCAAAGAGATCGGGCTTTCGGCGCGGGCTGACCAGACGCCCGGGGTGCAGACCGACCAGGTGCGATACGTGGCGGTGGTGGGGCTCGACCTCTTCGAACTCTTCCGCCCACTCCATCAGCCGCCCGTCCCTGCCCACCTTGGGCATGGCCAGCCGCTCCTGCGCCGAGCGGACGCGGTCCACCAGCTCGCCGCGGATGCCCAGCTCCCTGGCGGCCAGCAGGGTGTTCTCGAAGGTCTCCCAGATCAGCATCTGATCGATGGTCGGCCCCATGCTCATGCTGACGACGGACCCATCGGGGGCTCGGAACGAGTTCTCCGGCGAGGTGGCCGGCCCACTGACCAGGAGGCCCGTCTTGGGGTCTTCGACGAGCCACCCGAGGCAGAACTCGGAGGCTCCGGCCAGCAGCGGCCAGATCCGCTTCAGGTAACCGCGGTCGCGGGTGAAGGCGTAGTGGTCCCACAGGTTCAGGGTCAGCCACGGGCCGCTCGTGGGGGTCATGCCCCAGCCCGGATGCTCTCCCGGCGAGGTGAAGCCCCAGACGTTGGTGATCGTGTGGACGGTCCACCCGCCGGCGCCGTAGTGCACCCTGGCGGTGCGCGAACCCGGCTCCACCAGGCTCTCCACTAGGTCGACGAGCGGCAGGAAGCACTCCGGCAAGCCCGCCAGATCGGGCAGCCAGTAGTTCATCTGCACGTTGATGTCGGTGTGGTAGTCGCCGTTCCAAGGGGTCTGGATCGTGTCCGCCCAAAGGCCTTGGAGGTTGGCAGGCAGGCTCCCAGGTCGGGACGAGGAGAGCATCAGGTAGCGGCCGTATTGGACGAACAGAGCCGCCAAGGCCGGGTCGGCCTCACCCCGCGCGAAGCGCCGCAGCCGCTCGTCGGTCGGGAGGCCGCTGATCTCGCTCCGACCGAGGTCGATGCGGAGCCGCTGGAACAGCCGCCGGTGGGCGAGGGTCGCCCGTCGCTTCAGGGTCGGGTAGGGCAGCTTCGCGGCGGCTTCCAGCTCGGACTCGACCGGCTCGCGCATCGGGTGGCCCAGCCGCGACCCAGTCTTCACCAGCGCGAAGTCGGTGTGCGCGGCGAGCAGGACGGTGACGGTGTGCCCGCTGGCCGTCAGGGAATCCCCCTCGGCGTGGACCGTCCCTCCGTCAGCGATCGCCCAAACCCGGACGAGGTACCTCATTCCCGCGCCGCCCGCGCCGTTGGGCAGCGCCCCGGTCATCTCCAGCGCGCCGTCGGCGGTGACTCTGGTGTGGAACCGCTCCGGCCGGTCGAGGCGCACTCTCAGCTGGAACGGCCGGCCGTCGGCGGATGCGGTCCGCACGACCAGCACCTGGTTCGGCGCAGACGCGAACACCTCCCGGCGGTACGCCCTGGAGCCGACCTGGAACTCCGACCCGGCGACGCCCGTCTCCAGGTCGAGCCATCGTTGGTAGGCTCCCTGCGAGGCGTCGGCGGGGCTCTCGGCGGAGAGCTCCAGGTGCAGGTCGCCGAGCGTCTGGGACGAGCCGTAGGGTGCGTTCGCCGCGTTGCCGTAGCTGCTGCCCGGGCCCTTGCACACCAGCGAGCGGTTCGCCAGCTCTTGCGCCTCGCGGTATCGGCCCTGGAACAGCAGACGCCGGATCTCGGGCAACGCTTGGAGCGCCTCCGGGTTGTCGGCGTCCATCGGCGAGCCGGACCAAAGGCTGATCTCGTTGATCTGGACCCTCTCGGAGCGCGTCCCTCCGAAGACCATGCCGCCCAGACGGCCGTTGCCGACGGGAAGGGCCTCGATCCACTGGGAGGCCGGCTGGGCGTACCACAGGGTGGTCGAGGGATCGAAGGGAGGCGGAGCCATCAGGTGCGGGAGCATGACCCT
Source organism: Armatimonadota bacterium (assembly GCA_003516955.1). Classification (GTDB taxonomy): domain Bacteria; phylum Armatimonadota; class Fimbriimonadia; order Fimbriimonadales; family Fimbriimonadaceae; genus UBA8783. The sequence goes on from DPBN01000215.1 coordinate 3,807, forward strand.
TGATACCTCCGAATCCACGCGAAAGGCACCTCTGGATTCATAGAACACAAAGTGCATTCCGGTAGTAGAATGCACTGTATGGTTTCGGCGATCTTGCTGCTGGGAGCGCTCTTGAAAGATCAAGGAGCGTGGTCGGACAACGAGTTGCAGTTCCGATCGGACGACCCCAAGGTGCACGTCCGGAGGTCGGAGCACTTCCGCATCGTCTGGGGCCGCGGGGAAGGGGAGGGCGGCGTGGCCGCGGACTTCGACCGCGTGACCGAGCAGCTGGCGCAGGGGAACCTGCAGATGCTGGAGCAGGTCTGGAGCGTGTTCCATGGCCCGAGCGGCTTGGGATTCCCGATCCCATCGCAACCCATCGACCCGGCGAAGCGGGACGGCAGGCACTATCGGGCGAACCTCGTGATGAACAACACGGGGATCTGGGAAGGCGGCGCCTGGGGATCGATCGACGATCGCCAGCTGCCGCTGTTCGCCTTGCCTCCGACGTATCTCGCGTTCGACCCGCCCTCGGGCGCGACGCCGCACGAGTACGGGCACACGGTGCAGATCAACGCCGCCGGCTTCAACGACACTCCTTGGGACGGCATGTGGCACGAGGCCGGCGCGAACTGGCTCATGCTGCAGTTCAACAACGCCTATCCCGGCCCGGGCGGCGTCGGCAACCAGCCCTACCTCAGCCTGCCGCACGGTCGGAACTACTACGACGCGTGGCAGCTGTTCGAGGTGTTGCGGGAGGACGCGCGGTTCGGCAGCCGCTTTCTGGGTCGCCTCTGGTCCGAGGCCCGCGGAAGCAAGGCCAAGGGGGCGGAGTACATCTTCGACGCCATGGTGCGCCTGATGCCGAAGGGAATCCCAGACCCCTACAACGAGCTGAAGGACCTGATGGGTCAGAACGCCGCCCGCGCCGTCACCTGGGACTTCCAGCGGGGGCCGTTCTTCCGCATGCACAGCCCTCGGACTTCGGAACCGCTGTCCGAGATGTACCGGCGCGCATCCACCGAGCTGGAGCCGATGCCCGGCAAGCCGGGCTGGTACCGCGGGCCGTTCTCCCAAGCGCCCATGCAGGGCGGCTACAACATGGTGCCGATCGAACTGGTCGGCAAAGGACGGCGCGGAGGCTACAGGGTGGGGGTCGACTTCCGGCCTCTGTGGGATCCCTCCCGCAGGTCCGACTGGCGAGCCACCCTGGTGGCGGTTTCGGACGACGGGCGGCCGCGCTACTCGCCCGCGTGGAACGGAGGTCGGAACGCGATCACGCTGTCGGCGGACGAGAACCGCCTCTACCTGGTGGTCTGCGCCACGCCGGACTTCCTGCCGTTCGAGGGCTTCTCCCACCCGAAGCCCACTGAGCCGGTGCTCCAGCCGCAGGCGTACACGGTCTCCTTCTTCGACACGAAAGCGCGTCCTTGGAACTCCAAGCCCGCCCCGCCGGCCGGCGTCGAGGGGCATCGGCATCCGAACGGCGGGGGCTTCGTGGCCTCCACGGCCACCGTGGCGCCCAGCGCCTACGTGGGTCCGGAGGCGATGGTTCTCGATCGGGCTCGCGTCGAGGGCACCGCGCGCGTTGCCGGCCGCGCGGTCGTGCGGGGCGAGGCCGTCGTTGCGGACCAGGCCGTGGTGTCGGACCACGCGCTGGTGCAGGACCGGGCCCAGATCCTCGGTCGGGCCAAGGTGCGCGATTGGGCCACCGTC
>DPBN01000351.1 GCA_003516955.1 Armatimonadota bacterium
GGCGGGCAGCAACAGCGCGTGGCGATCGCCCGCGCCCTGGCCAACAACCCGTCGATCGTCCTCGCCGACGAGCCCACGGGCAACCTCGACCTCCGAACCGGCAAGGAGATCATCGAGCTCCTTCGCAAGCTCAACAAGGAGCAGGGCGTCACGATCATCTCGGCCACGCACGACCTGAAGATGCTGGACGCCTCGGACCGCATCTTCCACATCCGCGACGGCCAGCTCGCGAAGATCGAGACCCGCGAGGAGATGACCCTGCAGGTCGGCTCCGTTCAGGGCGAGGACTGACAAAGATGTGGGACCGGCTCCAAGAGCCGGTCCCACCAAAAGTGTTGCGTTCGGCTAGGGAGCGGCTTGCTTGCCGCTCTCGTCGTTCCGGACGGGATCGACCTGGATCTTCTCCAGAGTGGACTCGCCCGGCTTCAGGAGCGTCATCTGGCTCGTGATGTTCACGTCGACCGGGGCGACCAAGCCCATCGACGCGAGGTCCAGCGTCTGCTTCCCGGCCATCTGAACGGCGAAGCGGTGCAGGCGACCCGTGGCGGGGTCCACCCAGTACTCCACCTTGACCTTCAGCGGGCCGTAGATCCTCGCTCCGCCGCCCGGGCCGCCGGCCATCCCCGCCTGCGACATCATGTCCGTCAGGTCCGTGGTGCCTTCGATCGTCCCTTCGCCGGCCAAAACGATCAGCGTCTTCCCCTCCAGCTCCTTGGCGCCTGCGGCCTTGAACTGCAGCTTGGCCTCCTTGTTCGTGAGGCCGGGCGCCTTGGGCAGCGTCAGCTCCCACGCGTCGCCCACCTTCACCGTCTGATCCGGGTAGGCGGCCATCTGGCCCCACGCCGTGGCGGCGACGCCGAGGAACGGGCCAACCGGGTTCTGCGCGACGGGCTTCATGTCGGCCAGCCGGTTGCGGGGGTCGATCGTCCCTTGGTAGCGCATCTCCTTGGGCATGTTCGTCAGGAGGCTCTCCATCATCGCCGCGAGGCCGTCGAACTTCAGGCGCACTTCGCTCAGAACGAGCTCGGCCTTGGACACGCCCTTGTCCGGCACCGGCTGCCCCACCTGCACCGTGCTCTTCATCACGCCCGCAATCCCGAACGGCTGGGGACCGCCCATCTCGGGGACGTCGATCATCTGCTTGATCTGAAACTCGACCTTGTACTCGTCCTTGGCGCCGGGCTCCAGCGGCCTCCGCAGAAGGACCGAGTCTTGGGCTCCGGCAGCGCCCATCGCGAGAACACATCCGCACGCGAGAACTGAAATGGACATGGTGTCTGACCTCGGAACGTACCTACGCCCGCAGTGGCCCGAGGTTTCGCCTGGCCCACGGATCTCAGGGCACATCTTCGCCGTCCGTTAACATGGTGCTGCTTCTCGTCGCGGCCATGGCCTTGCCGCCCTCTTGGACGCTCGTGCTGGGGGGCGACCTGATGCTGAACGGAATCCGTCCGGGCAGCGGACCGCTGGAACATGTGGGCGGTTACCTCACGCGCGCCGACGCCGCCATCGTCCATCTGGAGATTCCGTTGACCCGGTCGCAGGCCAGAACCGCGCTCAAGACACAAGAGGAGCTGCGCGCGCGCACCCAGTTCATCCTGAAGGCCGATCCCGCCCACGCGAGGCATCTGGCCGAAGTCGGCATCGACGCGGTCAGTCTCGCCTGCAACCATCAGATGGATTTCGGTCCCAAGGGGCTGGCGGAGTGCATGGACGCACTGAGCCGCTCCGGCATCGGGTTGGCGGGCGCGGGAGCCGACGCCAGCGAGGCGTTCCGCCCAGCCCGCGTTCCTCTTCACCGCGGCGGGGCGATCGCCATGGCATCGGTGCTCTCGTTCGTCGGCGATCGAGCGAACCGCAAGGCCGCGCCAGCCACCGGGCGAACGCCCGGCGTCGCCGCGTGGTCGTTCGGAGGAACGGTCTCGGGGGCCGCCCGCGAGACCATCCGAAGAACCGTCGCGGACTGCCGAAAGCTGGCGCCCTTCGTGCTGCTCGCCATCCACACCGGGCTGGAGAAGCGGGACACGCCCACGGCCTACCAGATCGCCCTGGGCAGGGCGTGCGTGGACGAAGGCGCCGACCTGGTGGTGATGCACCACCCTCACGTGCTGCAGGGGGCGGAGCTGTACCGCGGCAAACCCATCCTCTACTCGGTTGGAAACCTTGTGTCTCCCCTGCCCGGAACGACCGCGCTCTTCCACCTCCGGTTCCGGGAAGGCGGCACTTTGGAGCGCTTCGCGGTCACGCCTTGCCGCATCTCCGGCGGGCGCGTGGCGCCGATGCCCGCCAAGGATGCCAGAGCCGCCGCGGCCCGTTTCGACGGCCTCTGCCGAACCCTCGCCAAGAGGTTCCCTCACCCTGAGTCGGTGCCGATGTCTTCGCGCTTCGAACCGGAGTCGGCCGCCTCGGCTATACTGGGCCATGCACCCTGAGGCGATCTTCGACGACGTCGTCTCGAAGTACTCCCAGCACATCAACCCCGGACTGGCCCGCTTGGTCTCCTTCGCCGGGTTCGGCGTGGAGATGGAGGCGGAGGGCTGCTTCATCACCGACCACGAGGGACGCCGCTTCCTCGACTGCCTCGGCGGATACGGCGTCTTCTCGCTGGGCCACCGCCACCCGAAGGTTGTGGAGGCCGTCAAGAAACAGCTGGACCGCATGCCCTTGAGCGGCAAGGCGTTCTTCTCCCAGCCCGCCGCCGAGCTGGCCGCCGAGCTGGCTCGCGTGACCCCCCCCGGCGTGGAGTTCTTCTTCTTCTGCAACAGCGGGGCCGAAGCCGTGGAGGGCGCCCTGAAGTTCGCCAAGAAGGCCACGGGCCGCAGCAAGATCGTGAGCACGGAGGGCGGGTTCCACGGCAAAACGATCGGCGCGCTGAGCACCACGGGCAGGGACAAGTACCGCCACCCCTACGAGCCTCTGATGCCGGGCGTCGAGTTTGTGCCCTACGGCGACGCCGAAGCGGCGAGACGGGCCATCGACGAGGCCACGGCCTGCGTGATCGTCGAGGCGGTCCAGGGCGAGGGAGGCATCCGCATTCCGCCGGACGGCTACCTCACCGAGCTCCGGCGTCGGTGCGACGAAACGGGTGCGCTGCTGGTCGTCGACGAGGTGCAGACCGGCCTGGGCCGAACCGGCAGAATGTTCGGCTGCGACCACGACGGCGTCTCCCCCGACATCCTCACGATGGCCAAGGCGCTCGGTGGCGGGGTCATGCCCATCGGCGCGATCGGCGGAACGGAGAACGTCTGGGAGGCCGTGTTCGCCGAGAACCCTCTCACCCACACCAGCACGTTCGGAGGAAACCCGATGGCCTGCGCCGCGGGCATCGCGACCCTGCGGGTGATCGAGGAGGAAGGGCTCGTGGAGCGCTCGGCCGCGCTCGGACGCCGCATGCTCGACGGCCTGCAGGAGCTGCGGGCCAGGTTCCCCGAGCTGATCGCGGACGTCCGGGGGCGCGGCCTCATGATCGGCGTGGAGTTCGCGATGGACGAGGTGGGCGAGCTTACTGTCGCCCAGCTGCTGATGCGCGGGATGTGCGCCGCCTACACCCTCAACAACCCGCGCGTGATGCGCCTGGAGCCGCCGCTCATCCTGAGCCAGGAGGAGGCGGACTTGGCGGTCCGAATCCTCGGCGAGTCGGTCGAGGCCGTCGCCGAGGTTCTGGCAGAGCTCCAATGATCCTGCGCCCCTTCCGTCAAGAGCTCGGCGTGCCGTTCCGGACGAGGGACGGGTGCACGCTCCGCTTCGACGCGTTTCTGCCGACCGGCGGGAGCTCGGCTCCGGCGGTGTTCTGCATCCACGGCGGGGGGTGGGTCGGAGGCGACCCCTCGCACATGCATCCCGTGGCCGCGCCGCTCGCCGCGCGGGGTTTTGCGGCGTTCTGCATGCCCTACCGGCTTGCGCCCGCCGTGCAGCACCCCGTGCCCGTGCAGGATCTCTTCGACGGTGTCGCGTCCGTCCTGGCGGACCCTGACCGGTGGGGCATCGACCCCGAGCGGCGCGCGAGCTTGGGCAACTCGGCGGGAGGCCACATGGCGGCGATGCTCGGGCTGGCCGCTCCCGAGCACGTGCGCAGCCGGTGCGTGGTGGACCTGTGCGGGGTGTCCGACGTGCGGGATCGCGAGCTGCTGGACCACCCGGTGTGCCAGAGCTTCCTTCCGCTGCTCTTCGGCGCCACCATCGAAGAGGCTCCCCAGCTGTACGAGGATGCCAGCCCCGTTTGTCACGTGAAGCCGAGTCCGCCCCCGTTCTTTCTGGCCCATGGGCTGGCGGACTCCGTGGTGCCGCCGAGCCAGACGCGGATCCTCGCGGACGCTCTGCAGGCGGCTGGCGGCGCCGTCGAGCTGCACCTTCTTCCGGGAGAGGACCACGCCTTCACCCCGTTAGCGTGGCAACGCATCGAGAACCTGTTCACCGACTTTCTTCGGAGGCATCTGACTTGAACGGCATCATCGATCTGCGCAGCGACACGGTCACCCGCCCCACGCCCGAGATGTACGAGGCCATGGCCCGGGCGCCGCTCGGCGACGACGTCCTGGGAGACGACCCAACGGTTCGCGAGCTGGAGGAGCTGGCCGCCCACAAGACGGGCAAGGATGCCGCGGTCTTCGTCCCCAGCGGCACGATGAGCAATCAGATCGCGATCGCGTGCCATTGCCAGCGGGGCGACGCGCTGATCGCCGAGCAGGAGTCGCACATCCTCTTCTATGAAGTCGGAGGTCCGGCGATCCACGCGGGCGCCATCACCTGGACCCTTCCGTCGGACCGCGGCGTGATGGACCCCGAGGAGATCGCCCGCCGCGTCACGTCCGCGACGATCCACACCCCCGGCACGCGTCTGCTGTGTCTGGAGAACACCCACAACCGCGCAGGCGGCACCATCATCCCTCTGGAGAGGATGCGCGAGTACCGCGCCGTCGCGGATCGGTTCGGCCTGAAGGTGCACTTGGATGGAGCCAGGGTGTTCAACGCCGCAGTTGCGCTTAGCGTCGACGTTCGGGAGATCACCCGGTGGGTGGACACCGTCAGCGTGTGCCTGAGCAAGGGTCTGCGCGCGCCGGTCGGCTCCGTGCTGTGCGGACCCGCCGACTTCATCGATCGCGCTCGCCTATGGCGCAAGCGGATGGGTGGCGGAATGCGCCAGGCTGGAATCCTCGCCGCGTGCGGCATCCTGAGCCTGACCCGCTACGTCGACCGGCTCGCGGAGGACCACGCCAACGCAAGGCGGCTGGCGGAGGGCTTGGCCGAGCTGCCGGGCTTCGAGGTGGACCTCGAGACCGTGCAGACGAACATCGTCCAAGTCGGCTTGCCGGGCGAGGCAGCGATCTGGCAGGCGAGGCTGCATGCCGAGGGCGTGTGGTGCCTGCCGACGGGTCCCCGCAGGATCCGACTCGTGACGCACGCCGACGTGACGAAGAGCGACGTGGACCGAGCGCTCGCGATCTTCCGCCAGCTCGCCGGCTAGCCGAACACGGCCTTGGACAGCTTGCCGTAGGCGTAGACCGCGAGCGTCTCGAGGTTCACGACGTCCTCGCGGTTGTAGGCGATCAGCCGCCGGAGGGCCTCCTCGTCGTGCCCCAGCTCGTAGGCCTTCCACAGGTGGATCGCGTCCCTGCCCCCGAGCCCCTCGACGTCCTCGCCCCGCACGATTCCGAGCTCCTTCTCGATCCGCTTCAGGCCGCCGGACAGGCCGATTCGGCGCAAGGTCGGGCAGAGATCCAGGTGAATCTGGTCGAACCGCAACCCGCGGAACCGCTGCTCCAGCAGCGGCAGGTCGAACCGCGAGCCGAAGAAGGTCACGACCATCGAGTAGTGGCTGATGGCGTCCCGAAAGCCTTCCAGACCCTCGCCCCGCACCCAGTGATGGAACTCCTCGCCGTCGTACAGGCCGATGAGGGTGATCGACTTTCCGAACCTGCCGCCGTCGGTCTCTATGTCCAAATAGGCGCAGCGGTCTCGGAAGTCCGGGTAGGCCCTCCAGGCGTGCACCAGGCCGAGGCGTCGGGCGAAGTAGGCGTGGTCACCAGCCGCCAGGCGGTCCACAGACTCCCGCAGCTGGTCGGCGACCCGCTGCCGGTCGGCCGGGCCGACGTCGAACCAGTCCGGGGAATCGAGAAACGTCTCCCAGTCGGTGCACCCTTGGCGCCAGAGCGCCTGCTCCACCTCCGGCCCGATGCCCTCGACGTGGATGAAGGTGCGACGCAGCAAGCGGTCAGCGCCCCTGGTTCGGCGCCGCCGAACGCTCGATCGGCTCCTGGGTGTCCTGGCCCGCCGGGTTCGGCAGCAGCACGGTGATGAGGCTCGTCTGCCAGTACTGGACCTGCTTGGGATCGTCCACCCAGAACGTGCCGGTGTTCAGGTCCTTGTCGAACTCGCCCTTCAGCTGGACCATGCCCGCGCCGAACCAGTCGGCGGACATATCGCGGCCGAACCACTGGATCGCCCGCCACTGGCCGGTGACCTCCAGGCGGCCCTGGCCGAAGTAAACCTTGCGGCCCCGCTCGTCGATTTCCTTGCGCACGTTGCCGGAGACGTTCAGTGCGCCGTCCTTGTGCTGGCTGACCAGCACGGTGCCCTTGAACGTCATGCGGAACTGGCCCTCGCCGTTGATCACGCGGAAGCTCCCGAGCTTCGTCTCGAAGTGCATCCGGCCGTAGTTCTTCCCTGCTGGGGCCGGGGCGAAGGAGGGCCCGGCCTGCTGGGCGATGGAAACGCCCACACCCACGGCGAGAACCAAACCCGTCAGCGCTGCGATCGCGGACCTGCGCATATTGCTCAATTTACCTCAGCTTTCTCCGGACCCATCCGCCTGCCGGGGAGCAGACGTATAATGGGTTGCAACATGAGCAACGGCCGGAAGAATTCGGGCCGAATCGGCCTCGTTGTCGCGATTCTGGTAGCTTTGCTGTCCACCGGCGGCTTGGTCGCCGCCTTCTTGGCGAACGCCAGCCCCTACGTGACCATCGCCGAGGCCAAGCAGCTCCAAGGCGACAACCTCCACCTCGCGGGCGACATCCTCAAGGAGACACTGACGGTGGACGGCGCCGCGCAGACCGTGCGCTTTCGGCTGAAGGACGAGAAGGGCGATGTCGTCGACGTCCTCTACCGAGGGCCCCAGCCCGCGAACATGGGCGAGGCGACGAAGGTGGTCGTTGTGGGTGGAGTGAAGGATGGCGTCTTTCAAGCCAACAAGATGCTGGTGAAGTGCCCATCCAAGTACGAGTCGCAGCGCAAGGGCGGCTCCTGATCCGATGCAGTCCCCGCACAACATCCCCTCGTGGTCGCTGACCCTCGGGTCGGTCGGCTCGGGTCTCGTGTTGGCGACGATCGCGCTCCTGCTGGGCGCCAGCCTGCTCTCGGCCCTCGGCGGGGGAAGGCCCCGGTTGGAACGCGCCGCCCACGGCCTCTTTGTGCTGGGAACGGCGACGATCTGGGGAGCGATGGCGTCTCTGGCCGTGCTCTTCGCCACGAGCCGATTCGAGTACCGCTACGTGCACGACCACTCGGACGCTCGGGACGCCCTCGGATACAAGCTCGCGGCGATCTGGTCGGGCCAGGAGGGCAGCTTCCTTCTCTGGGCCTGTTGCGCGGCGCTCTTCGGCGCCCTCGCCGCCCGAAGGACGGGGCCGTACCGGCGGTGGTTCACCGCGACCTACGCCGGCTTCTTGGCCGCCATCGCCGGCATCCTCGCCTACGAGACGCCGTTTCGCCTGAATCTGGTGGACGGAGTTCCGGTCGCGATGCCCAACGGCGTGGGTCTCGTGCCGGCGCTGCAGAACTATTGGGTGATGATCCACCCGCCGACGATCTTCCTCGGCTTCGGATCGCTGACCGTGATGGCCTGCCTCGCGATGGCGGCGATGCTGACGAGGAACTACGACGAGTGGGTCGCCGTCGCTCGGCCGTGGAACCTCCTGTCCCTCGCCCTGCTGGGCCTTGGGCTGTGCATGGGCGGATTCTGGGCATACGAGACTCTCGGCTGGGGCGGCTTCTGGATGTGGGACCCCGTGGAGAACACCAGCTTCGTCCCATGGTGTCTCTCCGCAGCGCTGGCCCACGGCCTCATGGTTCAGGCCAATCGGGGACGGTGGCGCGCCGCCAACCTTCTGCTGGGCGGTCTTCCCTTCCTCGCGTTCGTTTACGGCACCTTCCTGACTCGCTCCGGTCTGCTGGCCAACACGAGCGTGCACAGCTTCGCCCAGATGGACCGCATGGCCCACAAGGTGCTGCTGGGCTACTTCCTCGTCTCCACGGTCGGGTTCGTCAGCGTCTGGTTGTTCCGCGTGTTCAGCCGGATCGAGAGCCGTTCGCAGATCGACACCGTCGGCCCGCACCGCGAGGCGGCACTGAGGTACGGAGTGCTCCTCCTCGCCTGCTTCGCCACCGCGACGGCGATCGGCATGAGCGTTCCAATGATCCAGTCGCTCGCCAACCGACCGGCGAAGGTCGTCGAGGAGGGTCTCTATCACCAGGTGCTGGGGTGGTTCTTCGTCCCGCTGTTCTTGGTGCTCGCCGTCGGCCCCTACCTCTCCTACCGAGGCCGGCCGTGGAAGGACGTGGTCGCTCGGGCGATGAACACCGCTTCGATCGCTTTCGCCCTCACGGGAGTCGCCATCTTTCTTCTCCGTCTGCCGGCGTTCGCGGGGGAGATCGATCCGACGGCCACCGTCGCGTTCCCCTTCGGCCTCCGGTTGCCGCTGCTACCCTGGATGGCGTTTCTGATCTGGCTGTGCCTATTCGCGCTGCTCGGGAACGCGTGGCGCCTCGTGGAGGTCGGCAAGGCGGCGCGGGTCACCGGCGGCGGACTCCTGTCCCACGTCGGTCTGGCCGTCCTTCTGACGGGTCTCGTCGTTTCGCGGGGCTTGGAGCGCAAGGCGGAGATCCGGGTGCAGGAAGGCCGCCCGGCCGCCGCCTTCGAGTACGTCGTCAGTTACGCGGACATCCCGGTTGCCGACGATGAGTACTGGAACCGGCTCTTCGACAAGCACAACAAGATCCGCTTCCACGTGGTTGGCGCCCCGCTCGGCGGAGAGGCAACGATCCTCCCCAGCCAGCGGATCGATCACGAGGGCTTCGCGATCGAGTACGTGCGCCCGTTCCGCACCGGCGAGCCCGGCCAGATGGGAACCCGCTTCGGCGCGGTCCTTCGCGTGGGCAGAGGCAGACCCGCGAGGGAGGTCCAGACCTCGGTTGAGCTGGGCTCCGCCAGGCTGATCCAGCATACGGCCATGGTTGACGACGAAACGGTCCTCGTCCCGGTGCGGCTCGATGCGGCTACCCAGGCCTTGGCGTTCCGCCTGTTCCGCGGATTCGAGGCGCGGCCGGGCCACTATCTGACGATTGCCCCCGATGGAAGAACCAACCCGATGGTCTGGCCGCACATCGAGCGGTTCCCGGGGCACGATTTCTACTTCACGCTGCACCCCCAGGTGCTCGAGGCCTCGGACCCCGTCCGCCTGAAGCCCGGCGAGACCAAGACGATCGGCGGATTCGAGGTCACCTACCGGCGCCTGGAAACCAGCGGGCCGATGGGCGCGCCCGGAGCAGCCTTCGCCGCCGTGCTGCAGGTATCGGACGGTTCCAGCACGGTCGACGCGAAGCCAACGCTCCAGCTGACGCCGGCAGGGCTCGAGCCGACCTTCGCCCCCCTCAACGCGGACTTCATGATCCGCATGACCGGGATGGATGCTGCCTCCAAGGCCGTGGATCTGCAGGTCTACTTCACCAAGCCGGTGTATCCGATCGAGGTGTTCATCAAGCCGTGGACGGGCCTCGTCTGGCTGGGAACGGGTATCCTCACCGTCGGCGGGATTTGGGCGGCGTGGAGCCGGCGAGCCAAGCGCCGCGAACGCGCGGACGAAGAGCCGGCCGGCCGCACGACCCCAACCCCGCAGGAACCAGCCGATGCGCCTGTGCAAGCTGCTGAAGTCTAAACTGCACCACGCACGCGTCACGTACGCGAACCCAGACTACGTCGGCAGCATCGAGATCGATCGGAACCTGATGGACCGAGTCGGTCTTCTGGATGGAGAGCTGGTCCATGTCTGGGCGGTGGACCACCCCGCGCGCATCGAAACCTACGCCTTCGGCGGGCCTCCGGGCGTGATCGGCATGAACGGGGGCGCGGCGCGCTTCTTCAACCCCGGCGACCGCCTGATCATCGCGGCGTTCGTGTACGCCGACGAACCCGTGCGACCCAAGATCGTCCTTCTGGACGAGAACAACGCGGTCGTGAGGGAGCTGGTGCCCTTCCACGTCGAAGGCTGACGCTCAGTTTGGGAACCATGGATCTTGGCAAGCTCTTGGAGGAGTCCGGCGCCATCCTGCACGGCCATTTCGTGCTGACGAGCGGCCGGCACAGCGACGTGTACTTCGAGAAGTTCCGTGTGCTCGAACAGCCTCGCGTGCTGTCGGCGCTGTGCGAGAAGATCGCGGAGCACTTCCGGGACCAAGGCATCGACATCGTCGCCGGGCCCCTCACGGGCGGCATCATCATCGCCTTCGAGGTCGCCCGCCAGCTCGGTTGCAACGCCGTCTACGTGGAGAGCGAGGGTGGCGTGAAGATGCTCCGACGGGGGGCTACGGTGCCCGACGGGGCCAGGGTGCTCGTCGTGGACGATGTGCTGACCACCGGGAAGTCCATCCACGAGGTCCTCAGCGTGATGCGCAACTGCAAGGCCGTGCCCGTTGGGGTCGGCGTGCTGATCTCGCGCTCCGAGGGCCAGCCGGACTTCGGTTGCCCGTGCTTCGCCGCGCACCGCGTGGAGGCCCGCAGCTGGGCGCCGGAGGAGGTGCCGGACTGGCTCGCGGCGATCCCCGCGGTCAAGCCCGGCACCCGGCCCAACGTTTGCGGTCGCTAGCCGCCCTTGGCCAGGCGGGCGAAGTTCTCTTTGTCGACCGCCCGCATCAGGCACTCCTCGTACGACACGTAGCCGTGCCGGAACAGGTCCGCGAGCGACCGGTCCATGGTCTGCATGCCGAGCTGCGCGGATGTTTCGATGACTGAGTACATCTGGTGCGTCTTGCCCTCGCGGATCAGGTTGCGGACCGCCGGCGTGCCCAGCATGATCTCCACCGCGGCACAGCGACCGCCACCCAGCTTCGGCAACAACTGCTGGCTGATGACGCCCTCCAGCGTGTTGCCGAGCAGAACGCGGATCTGCTCCTGCTGGTCGCTGGGAAACACGTCGACGACACGGTCGATGGTCGCCGGCGCGTTGCGCGTGTGCAGCGTGCCGAACACCAAGTGTCCGGTCTCCGCCAGCGTGAGCGCGGCCTCGATCGTCTCCAGGTCGCGCAT
>DPBN01000354.1 GCA_003516955.1 Armatimonadota bacterium
CGCTGCTGGCGGGCGTTGTCACCACGCCGGCGGTGGCTTACCTGACGAAAACCGGCCCCTTCTCGGCCGGCCTGATGATCTCCGCCTCGCACAACCCCTATCACGACAACGGCCTGAAGGTGTTTGCCCACGACGGGCTGAAGCTGCCGGACGCGGAAGAGCTGCACATGGAGCGTCGCATCTTCCAGCTCCTGGAGTCCATATCGGGCCTGCCGGCAGAGGAGTCCATGACAGGCGAGGATCAACTGGCAGACTCGTATCTGGACTTCCTCGCCTCAGCCGCCCCCAATGGCCTGGCCGGACTGACCGTTGTCCTGGACTGCGCCAACGGCGCCGCCTTCCGCCTCGCTCCGGCTCTGTTCCGGAGGCTGGGCGCGCGCGTTGTGGAGACAGCCTGCGAGCCGGACGGCCGCAACATCAATGAAGGCTGCGGCGCGTTGCATGTCGAATCTCTGCGCGAGCGAGTTCTCGCCGAAGGGGCCGATTTCGGCGCGGCGTTCGACGGCGACGCCGACCGCTGCATTCTGATCAGCCGTTCCGGCAAGGTGCTGGACGGCGACCACATTCTGCTGCTCGCCGGACGCGACATGCGCCCCCGCGCGGTCGTGGCCACGGTGATGTCGAATCTGGGGCTGGAACGGGCCCTGGCCGTGGAGGGGATCGGGCTCATCCGCACCGCAGTAGGCGACCGGTACGTGCTTGAGGAGATGCTGAAGCAAAAGCTCCCGCTCGGCGGCGAACAGAGCGGGCACGTGATCTTCCGCGAGTGGTCTACCGCGGGCGACGGCATCCTGACGGCGCTGCGGGCAGCGTCCATCGCCCGCGCCTGCGGCGCAACGCTGGATGAGCTGACGCGCGGTTTCCACGTGTACCCGCAACGGCTCGTCAACGTTCGCTTCCGCGAGAAGAAGCCGCTCGATCAGCTCGCGCCGGTCCAGCAGGAGATCCGCGAGACGGAACGGGAGTTCGGCGATGCCGGCCGTGTTCTGGTGCGCTTCTCGGGAACCGAGCCGCTGGCTCGCATCATGGTGGAAGGCCCGGACCCGGAGCGCGTGGAGTTCCGCGCGCGCCGCATCGCGGCGGCTATCGAAGCCGCGCTGTCCTGAACCCGCGCTGGATTACTCGGACGCGCAGGTTCCCTGCGCGGGGAGCCCCTGACTTGACGCCCTCTGTTAGCGCAGGCCGATGCGGCAATCGTGCTGGAGCGCCACCTGCTCCAGATCCCGGTAAGCGCGGTTGCGGCGGGTCATCTCGTCGAAATCCACTTCGTGCGCGTCGAAGCACGGCCCGTCGACGCAGGCGAAGCGCACCTGTCCGCCCACGGTGACGCGGCAACCGCCGCACATGCCCGTGCCGTCGATCATGACCGGGTTCAGGCTGGCATGGAGCTTGAGCCCCCAGCCGCGCGTGGCTTCAGCGGCGGCCTTCATCATGGGGATCGGACCGATGACGTGCCCTTCGGCGAACGAGCCCGGCCCGGCCAGGCTCAGCAGCAACTGCACGACGTTGCCGTGGAAGCCGTACGTGCCGTCGTCGGTGGCCCAGTGGAGCTCGTCGCAGCAGCCGCGCAGCTCCTCATCGAGGATCCGGTAAGAGTCCGAACGCGCGCCGCAGAGAGCCACAACGGTGTTGCCGGCCTCCTTGTAGGCGCGGGCCACGGGAAGCAGTTCGGCCACCCCGACGCCGCCGGCCATGCACAGCACGCGCTCGCCGGCGCAGATTTCGGCCGGCTCGCCGAGCGGCCCCACGAGGTCGCACAGGGAATCTCCGGGCTCGAGGGCGACGGCCTCGCGCGTGGTCTTCCCCACGGCCTGGATCACCATGGTGATGGACTGCCGTTCCGCGCTGGAATCGACGATGGTGAGCGGGATGCGCTCGCTGTGCTCCAGCGGACGGATGATGATGAACTGGCCCGCGCGCCAGCGCTTCTGGATGCGGGGCGCCTCCACCTCAAGCAGCGTAATCTCCGGCGCAAGCTGGCGTTTGCTGAGGATTCTCGCGCTCATGCCTTCACCTCTTCCTGCGGCTGGCGCTCCCCGCTGAGCGCCTCGTGGATGGCGCGGGCGGCGGCGCGGCCGTCCTTCATCGCCAGAATCACGGTGGAACCGCCGCGTACGACGTCGCCGCCGGCGAAGACGCCCCTCTTGCTCGTCTTGCCCGAAGCGGGGTCCACGACGATGCGACCTTTCCGATCCGTCTCCAGGCCGGGCGTGGTCGAGGTCGCCAACGGGTTGGGGCCGTTGCCGATGGCCTCGATGACGAGCTCGGCGGGCACGTCGAACTCCGATCCGGGAACCGGCACGGGGCGCCGTCGGCCGCTCGCGTCGGGTTCGCCGAGCTCCATGCGCAGGCAACGGACGCCGCGGACGCGCCCTCGCTCGTCGCCCAGGATCTCCATCGGGTTGGTGAGCAGCAGGAAGCGGACTCCCTCCTCCTCGGCGTGGTGGATCTCTTCCGCCCGGGCGGGCATTTCGGCGCGAGAGCGGCGGTAGATCAGCGTGACCTCGCCGGCGCCAAGCCGGAGCGCGGTACGGGCCGCGTCCATCGCCACATTGCCTCCGCCCACGACCGTGACGCGATCGGCCTTCACGACGGGCGTGTCCACCTTGGGGAAAGCGTAGGCCTGCATCAGGTTGGCGCGAGTGAGGTACTCGTTCGCGGAGTACACGCCGATGAGATGCTCTCCGGGAATCTCCAGGAACATCGGCAGGCCCGCGCCCGTGCCGAGGAACACGGCGTCGTACCCTTCCTCCTCCAGAAGCTCGTCCACGGTGACGGTCTGGCCGATCACGACGTTGGGTTCGAACCTCACGCCCTGGGCCGCGAGGCCGTCGACCTCCTCCTGCACGATCTCCTTGGGCAGGCGGAACTCGGGGATGCCGTACACGAGGACGCCCCCCATCTTGTGGAAGGCCTCGAAGACCGTCACCTCGTGACCCAGCCGAACGAGGTCGCCCGCGGCGGACAGCCCCGCCGGTCCGGATCCCACGATGGCCACCCTTTTGCCCGTCGGCGGGGCCGGAGGCTCGACCCGCCGGGCGTGGTGCTCCCTCTCCCAGTCGGCGACGAAGCGCTCCAACCGACCGATCGAGACGGCCTCCTCGGGATCTTTCCGCGCCTTGGCGATGGTGCAGTGCAGCTGGCACTGGGTCTCCTGGGGGCACACCCGGCCAGTGACAGCGGGCAGGCAGTTGCACTCCCGAATCTTGGCGATGGCGCCGGCGAAGTCCCCCTTGCGTACCAGACGGATGAAGCCGGGAATGTCGACGCCGACGGGACATCCGGCCACGCAGGGCTTGGCCTTGCACTCGAGGCACCGGCAGGCTTCGAGCATGGCGTGAACCTCGTCGAAGCCCAATGGCACCTCCTCCTGACTGCGCCTTCGTTCTTGGGGAGCGCGCTCGGGCATCGGCTGCTTGGGCAGGGACAGCCGCTCCTTGGGCGTCAGGTCGTCCGCCTTGCGGAGCAGGTCGTCGGGCCGCTCAGGATCCGGCACGGCGCACCTCCTCGCTCAGGCGGCAGGAACCCTCGGCGAACCGGTGGCCCTCGGCGAGAGACCGCAGGCTCTCCTGCTCGTACTCCTTGTAGGCGTTCAACCGGGCGATCAGGTTGTCGAAGTCAACCTGATGCCCGTCGAACTCCGGTCCCTCGACGCAGACGAACCGGTTTTGGCCGCCGACCAGCACGCGGCAACCGCCGCACATGCCCGTGCCGTCCACCATGATCGGGTTGAGCGACACGACCGTCGGAATCTGCATCGGCCTGGTCAGCTCCGAGACGGCCTTCATCATCACGGGAGGACCGATCGCCACGACGAGGTCCAGCCTGCGTCGCGAGGCGATCTCCGCAAGGGCGTCCGTTACCCTTCCTGCCCGTCCGTAGGTTCCGTCGTCCGTCGTCACAACGAGCTCGTCGCACACCGACGCGAGACGGTCCTCCCACACCACGAGGGCCCTCGTTCTGGCGCCGAGAACGCCGACCAGACTGTTGCCGACCTCGGCCAAGGCCTTCGCGATGGGGTACAGGGGGGCCACGCCGATGCCGCCGGCGACGACCGCCACCGTGCCGCAACGCTCGATGTGGGTGGGCCTCCCCAACGGACCCGCGAGGTCCAGGATCGAGTCGCCCGGGGACAGATGCGAAAGGAGCGTGGTGGTCTTCCCGACCACCTGGACCACGAGCGTGATCGAGCCCTCCTCAGGGTCCGCACCGGCGATCGTCAGGGGGATGCGCTCGCCACCCTCGACGACGCGCACGATCACGAACTGTCCGGGACGGCGCTTTTTCGCGATGCGCGGAGCCTCCACGTCCAGCTGGACGATCCGGTCCGCAAGCTCAACCCTTCTGAGAACCCGATTCACCGTCGTCTGTGTACCTTCAGAGGCTTCCCGATTGCACGTAGGTTCGAGGGACCTTGAATCGTTGACGAATCTGCCTCGCTCTTGAAGGTTAGACCGACTGCCCGGACGGGTAAGTTTGGAACGTTCCAAAACAAGGAACCACGAGGGAGACATCAACGCGATGAGACACAACGGATGGATCGCAGGAGGGCTGATCGCCCTCGTGACGGCCTCGCTGGTCGGGTGCGGCTCTAGGGCCGCTGAGGTCAGGACCGCCGGCAACGACACCGGCCCCGCGAAAGAGGTCCAGACTCTGACCGTCGCCGAGCAGACCGTGCCGGAATGGCTCGAGGCCACGGGAAGCGTCCGCTCGAAGTTCGAGGCCACGCTCGCGGCCAAGATCATGGCGCGAGTCGCCACGGTGTCGGTGCGCGAG
>DPBN01000073.1 GCA_003516955.1 Armatimonadota bacterium
GGTCCTTTCCCGTTTCGGCGGGCGCGGCGGCGATCGGGGAGGCGACCGACGACTCCGGCCGCGTGGTGGTCCGGTCGGCTTTCGGCACCCGGCGCATGCTCCCGATGCTCTCCGGGGAGCAGCTTCCCCGGATCTGCTGAGCCTCGGGTACCTTACCTTCATGCCCCGGCGGCCTATCGTCTTCGAGCCTGCGACCCTGCCGACGCGCGACGGCCAGACCCTGGAAGTGGAGCGCGGCGAGCTGGAGGTCCCCGAGACGAGGCCGGATGGGGCGCGCACGATCCGTCTGCGCATGGTGCGGATGCCCGCCGAGGGGCCCCGTTTGTGCCCGCCGGTCGTGTTTCTGGCCGGAGGACCGGGCGACTCCGCGATCTTCTGGGCCCGTTTTCCCCAGTTTCTGCGCGCCTTCGAGGCGCTGCGCGGGGTGACGGACGTCCTGCTGTTCGACCAGCGGGGGTGCGGCGAGTCGGAGGCCAACCTGAGGCTCTCGCCCCCGAAGCTGCACGAGGACACCCTCGCCTCGGAGCAGGGCTGCCTCGCCGCTCTGATGGACCAGGCGCGGGAACACCGGCCGCGGTTCGAAGAGCAGGGGATCGACCTGCAGGCGTACAACCCCGTCGATAGCTCGGACGACCTGGCGGACCTCGCGGACGCCCTCGGCGAGGAGCGCATCTGCCTCGTCGGGTACAGCTACGGCTCGCACCTCGCACTCACGACGATCCGCCGGCACCGGGAGCGCCTGCATCGGGTCGCCCTGTGCGGCTTCGAGGGTCCCGACGACACGCTCAAGCTGCCCTCGAACGTGCAAAGGCAGCTCGAGACCCTGGCGGAGCTGGTGCGGCGCCAGCTCGGCTGGGGCGGCCTCCTCGAAACCATGGAGGCGGTGCACGCCCGGCTGGAGACTAGCCCTGTAGGCCTCGAGCTCGAGGGTCGGCGGCTCCTCGTCGGGGCCTTCGCGCTGCGGCATCTGGCCTCCACGTGGATGGGCGTGAGCAATCGGTTTCCGACGTTGCCGCGCTTGTACGCCTCGCTGGAGCGCGGGGAGGTCGCCGTGTTGGCCGAGGGCCTTCGGAGGTTGGTGCGCGGATGGGCGCGGCCCGCGACCTTCTACCTGACCGACGGAGCATCCGGCTGCAGCGAGGCTCGGATGCGTCGGATTCTGTCCGAGGCTCCGGCTTGCGTCCTGAGGAACGCGGTGAACTTTCCATTTCCGGAGATCGCGGAGGGCTGGCCGCCGAAGGACCTCGGTTCCAGCTTCCGCGAGCCGATCGCCTCGGACGTTCCTCTGCTGGTGGTGAGCGGAACGCTGGACGGCAACACCCCGCCCGGCCAAGCCCGGGAGCAGCTGGCCCGGTTCCCGAACGGTCGCCAGTTTCTGGTGGAGAACGCCGCGCACAACGATATGCTCGTCGCGCCGGACGTGCATCGGGCGCTGGTGGAGCACTTCCTCGGGCGGGACCCGACGGTTGAGGGCGCACGGCTACCGGAACCGGTCTTCGAGCCCCTGGACTTCGTCGGGTGAGGCGGGGCGAACCAGCCACCCCTGGTCCGCGGCCAGGATCAGTAGGAGCCAGACGCCCCAGAAGGCTGCGCTCAGCAGAACGATCGTGAGGCTCAGGCGGACAACCCTGAGGCCATAGCGGCGAGCCCACGCGTTCTGCCGAGCCATGCTGGCCCGCATCCGAGGTCGGAGCCGCTCCGGAGCCAGCTGGATGGACGCCCGCTGCAGGCGCTTCGCCCAGGGGCGGCGCGACAGCCACAGCACGCCATACCAGACGGTCCGGGACAGACGGTTCAGCATCGCAAGTACAATTCCCTTCGTGGCCGACCTCGACCGGCAACTGTTTTACGCGATCAACGGGTGGCCGGACGCGTTGGCCCCGGTGTTCTGGTTCTTCAGCGAGGCAACCAAGCAGGGTTGGGTGCGGGTCGCCTTGGCTGCGCTCTTCGTCGGCATGCTCTGGCGGAGCCCGAGGTCGCGGGTGGCGGCCTTGCTGGCCGTCGTGGCCGTGGCCCTGTCGAACGAGCTTTGCGACGTTCTGAAGAACCTGTTCATGATGCCACGGCCGTCCGTCGAGCTGCCGGATGCGATCGTACGGACGGCCCGGCTCACCAGCTTCGGAACGGCCTCGGCGCACAGCGCGAACATGGCGGCGGTGGCCTGGGTGATGACGGCCCGCCTCGGTCGGTGGGGATGGGCCTGGATTCCCATCGCCCTGCTGACGGGAGTCTCCCGCGTCTACAACGGCGTTCACTATCCGTACCAGGTGTTGCTGGGCTGGGTCGTGGGGGTGGTCTGCGGGCTGGCGGTCGACCGAATCGCACGGGCTTGGGAGAAGAGGAAGGCGAAGGTGGAAGCCGAACCATGAGCCTTGTCCGACCGACCAGTCTGCCTCAGCGAGCCTTCTGGGCGGCTTGCGCCGCTTCGGCTGCCCTGTGGTTTCTGCCTTGGCTTCAGCCCTTGCTGGCGCCGCTGGTGCTCTTCAACACCATCGTGCACGAGGGCGCGCACGCGCTGGCCGCTCTAGCCACGGGCGGCCAGGTGAACCACATCGTCATCCAGGGCTCGACCGGCGCGGGCGTCACCGAGACGATGGGCGGGGTCTGGTGGGTCGTCGTGAGCGCCGGTTACCTCGGCGCCGCGGCGCTGGGGGCTTGGATGGTCGGGTGGATCCGCACCCCGTCGCGGGCGAGGGAGCTGCTTTGGGTCCTGTGCGCGGTCTTCGCGGTGGCCTCGCTGCTCTGGATCCGAGGTGACGGCCTCGGCTGGATGATGGCTCTTCTCTGGACCCTCGGACTGGGCTTGGCGGCGCGGTATCTCAGTCCCGAAGGCACCCTGTTTGTCGTGGCGTTCCTCGGTGTCCAGCAGTGCCTCCAATCCGCGCAGTCTCTGCTGGTGCTGGGGGGAGTAGCCGCCGAAGGGAACCAGATGAGCGACGCGGCGATCATGGCGCAGGGCACGGGGGTGCCGGCGATCTTTTGGGCCGGCCTCTGGACGCTGATCGGTCTCTGGGCCTTGTTCGCGGCGTTCCGCAGGGCCGCGGGGCGGCCGGTTTAGAAGTCGGAGATTGCCAGCGGGTCGGTCAGCTCGATGTTGCCGAGCGTCTCGATCGGCCGGCCCTCGACGGTGATCCGAAACCGCTTGACGCCGGGGAACTGCGCCAGCGTCTTGGCGATCCCTCCGAGCAGGGTCTGCTCGTCCTCTGCGCCGTAGGTCTGGCCGAAGGCGGCGGAGAAGTCCAGAACCACCAGGTCGCCCTCGCGCCGGGCGGACCGGCACTTCGCCTCCGGGGGCGCGACCTTGGCCTCGGCCAGAAAGCCGTTGATCGCCGCGAGCATCGGGTCTTCGCCGCGCTCGGGGCGGATCGGCTTGGATTCGAAACGCAGGTTGCCGTCCTCGTAGCGCGGGGTCAGGACTCGCACCTCCTTCGGAGGCTGGGTGGCCTGGCCGCTGCTCTCCGTTCGGCGGATCGCCTCGGGCACCTTCGTGGCCGGCGCGAGCTGCACGTAGGCCGCGATCGCTGCGAGCACGGCGAGCCCGACCACGATGATCGCCAGGTAGAGCCTCGAGCCTCCGTCAGCGCGCTTGGTTCTGCCCATCTCCCAGAAACACCTTCAGTCCCTCGACGACAGCGGAGGCTACCCGCTTGCGGAAGTCGTCCGTGCGGATCCTGCGCAGGTCCGTCGCGTGGTTGATGAAGCCGAGCTCCAGCAGCACGGCCGGCATCTTGGCGTACCGCAGCACCGCGAAGCCCGAAGCGTAGATCTTGCCGTCGCTCCAGGTACCGAGGTTCGGAAGTCCGCTGGTGGCCCCTATCTCCCGCTGGATGCAGTCGGCGAGCAGCTGGCCGATCGGGTCGTCCTTGTGGTGGAAGACCGTCGTGCCGGAGCGGCTGTTGGCGACCCGGTTGGAGTTGACGTGGACGCTGATGAAGAAGGAAGCGTTCGCGCGGTTGGCGATCTCGCTGCGCTCGCGCAGCGGAAGGAACACGTCCGAGGCCCTAGTGAGGATCACGTCGGCGCCTTGCCTCGTCAGCTGCTCGGCGATCTCCAGCGCCATGGCCAGGTTGAGGTCCTTCTCCAAGACCCCTCCGCCGGGAGCCTTCGCGCCCGAATCCTGCCCGCCATGGCCGGCGTCGACCACGACCACCTTGCCGGCGAGCTTGCCGTCCCCGACCTCTGGCCGAACCAGCGTGAACCGCAGCACGCCCCCTTCGACCACGGATCGGACGCCCATCGGACGCTCCAAGTTGAGCGCGATCCGAAGCGCCGTCCCGTCGTTTTCCGTCTCCACGGATCGGATCGCGGGGAGCGCGGCCTCGGGGGGCACCCACTGTGCGGCGGGTAGCCGGATGGCCAGGCGGTCCGGCGCCAGCCGCTCGATGGTCGCCTTGGCTGACGAGCCCGGCGGCAGCCGCAGCTCGAAGCTCTCCTCGCGGGGCGATGAGCGGATGGGAACGATCGGCCCCACCTTGTGCCCCGCAACGGGCGGCGGGGTTTCCGGGTTCGCGGGCGGAGGGGTCGGCTCGGCGGCCGGCTCCTCCGGGCCGGAGAGCATCCACGCGCCGCCCGGGGCGGTCTCGGGGAGGCCCCCCTTCACCGTACGGTCCGTCTCTAGGACCAGGCGCACGGTGTCGGACTGATGTTGGGACGCCCGCGTGCCCGGCCCCAGCTCGAGCGAGGCG
>DPBN01000379.1 GCA_003516955.1 Armatimonadota bacterium
CCCGCCTGCTCCGCCGGCCTGCCCCAGAACACCTCGTACCCCACCAGGATCGCCACGCCGCCCCCGGAGAGGGCCGAGAGCAGCATGACGACCACGAGCCAACGCGTCTCGGGGCTCTCGAGAATCGACTTGAACGCCAGCTCCTTGCCGGTGAAGCCGGCGAACGCCACCGCGCCGATCAGCGACAGCCCGGCCAGCGCCGCGGCGAGCGCGGAGACCGGCATGCTTCTTGCGAGACCCCCCAGCCGAGCGATCTCCCGAGTGCCTGCCTGCTTGTCCACGCACCCGGCCACGGTGAACAGTGCGCCCTTGTAGAGCGCGTGGGCGCACAGCAGCGCCAAGGCGGCGTGCAGAGCGTTCGGGGTGCCGACCCCCAGCAAAAGCATGAGCGACCCGAGCGCCTGCACCGTCGAGTAAGCCAGGATCAGCTTCAGATCGGTCTGAAGCAGCGCCGCGATGCCCCCGACCACCACGGTCGCCGCGCCGAAACCCACCAGCGACTCGCTCCAGTACGGCGCCGACCCAAGAACCGGCGTCAGTCGGGCGGCCAAGAAGACTCCCGCTTTGACCATCGTGGCGGAGTGCAGATAGGCGCTCACCGGCGTGGGGGCCGCCATCGCCCCCGGCAGCCAGAAGTGGAACGGGAACTGGGCCGACTTGGTGAAGCACCCAGCCAGGATCAGCGCCACGGCCCATCCTGCCGAAGGATGCCTGGCGATCAGGTCGGCGCGAGACGCAAGCACCTCCAGGTCGAACGAGCCGCCGATCCTTCCCAGCAGCAGGATTCCGGCCAACAGAGCCAGCCCGCCCGCGGCGGTGATCGTCAGCGCCTGCTGGGCGGACCTCCTCGCCTCGGCGGAGCCAGAGGCGAACCCGATGAGCAGGAACGAGGAGACGCTCGTCAGCTCCCAGAAGGCGAACAGCGTGATCAGGTCGCCGGAGAAGGCGATCCCCAGCATCGCCCCCTCGAAGAACAGCAGCAGGGCCAAGAGCCTCTCGCGGTCAGGCTTCCCAGAGAAGTAACCGGCCGCGTAGGCGTGGATCAGCACCCCGATGGAGGCGATGATCAGCGCGAAGAGTCGCCCAAGCCCGTCCGTGCGCAACACCAGCTGCAAACCGAGCTCGGGCAACCACGGATGCCGAACGGAGTCGCCGGCCGGCACGACCGCCACCGCGCCCAGAACCAGCAGGGCCGGCAGCCACGCCAAACCGTCCGGCACCCGTGCGTACTGTTTGCGGCCCGCCGCAACGGCCAGCGCTAGGGCGAAGCAGAGGCCGACCGCCACCGCGATCATCCCAGCCGGACCCCGCTTTCCCCGCTCCTCGAAAGCATCGCCCTGATTCTGACCCGCGTGAACCGACCGCCGGGGCCGTTCGGCACCTTCGGGGAATGGGCGCGTACAGTCCTAAGGAGGCAGCTTTGGAGAGATGGTCACCACTGAAGCAGACCGTTGCCGCAACCTCGTGCTTGTCCTGGGAGACCAGCTGAGCCTCGATTCGGGAGCCTTCGCGGAGTTCGACCCTGCTTCGGACCGAGTCTGGATGGCCGAAGTCGACGAAGAGTCCAGCCACGTGCCATCCCACAAGGCCCGCATCGCCCTCTTCCTGACTGCCATGAGGCACTTCGCCGAGGAGGTTCGCTCGAGGGGATGGCCTCTGGAGTACCTGCGTCTGGGCGACCACCCCTTCCCCAACCTCGGCGAGGCGCTCGGTGACGCCATCCGACGGCTCAGGCCGGAGCGGCTCATCCTGGCAGAGCCCGGAGACTGGCGTGTTCGTGAGTCCCTCCTGAGCGCGGCTCGGGAGAACGGGGTTGCCATCGACCTGCGGCCAGATCGGTCGTTCATCGCCACCACCGAGGAGTTCGAGGGTTGGGCCGGCGGCCGACGCGTCCTGGTTCAGGACCATTGGTACCGCCATCTGCGCAGAAGGACGTCCGTGCTCATGGACGGCGCCAACCCCGTCGGCGGACGGTGGAACTTCGACGCCGAAAACCGAGCCAGCTTCGGACCCAAGGGTCCAGGCCTCGTTCCCAAACCCCTGGGCTTCGCGCCGGACGCCATCACGCGCGACGTCCTGGAGCTCGTTGCACGGCGCTTCCACGCGCACCCAGGACGGCTGGACGCCTTCGCCTGGCCCGTCACGCGCGCCCAAGCACTGCAGGCGCTGGAGGACTTCGTGCGGAACCGCCTGCCCTGGTTCGGTCGGTTTCAAGACGCCGTCTGGGAGGGCGAGCCCTACCTGTACCACAGCCGGCTGTCGGCCGCTCTCAACCTGAAGCTCCTCCACCCCATGGAGGCCATCCGAGCCGCCGAGGAAGCCTACCGGCAAGGACACGCGCCGTTGCCCGCCGCCGAGGGGTTCATCCGTCAGATCCTCGGTTGGCGGGAGTATGTGCGGGGCCTCTACCACCTCTGGATGCCGGAGTGGCTGGGGTGGAACGCTCTGGATGCCCGCCTCCCCCTGCCCGAGTTCTACTGGACGGCGGAGACGGAGATGCGGTGCCTGAGGGAAACGATCGCGCAGACCCTTCGCCTCGGCTATGCCCACCACATCCAAAGGCTGATGGTCACCGGCCTCTTCGCGATGCTCCTTGGCGTGCGCCCGGTGGAAGTCCATCGCTGGTACCTCGCGATCTACGTGGACGCCGTAGAGTGGGTCGAGTTGCCGAACACTCTGGGGATGAGCCAGTACGCCGACGGCGGACGGATGGCGACGAAGCCCTACGCCGCCAGCGGACGATACATCCAGAGGATGAGCAACCACTGTTCCAAGTGCCGGTTTCGGCCCGATCGGGCGACGGGCGAGGAGGCCTGCCCGTTCACCACCTTGTACTGGGACTTCCTCGCCCGCAACGAGCATCGTCTGGCCAACAACCTGAGGATGCGCCCAGCGCTCCTGAACTTGCGGCGCCTTTCTGCCTCCGACCGGGTGGAGATCCGCCGCAAGGCGGAGCAGATCGGACAGTGCCCGCCGTAGTCGGCTCGCCTCCGACCCACCGCTGAGCGCGCGTTCGCGGCGCTGGCCCAGCGCCCCGAGCCCCCCACCACGACCTTAACCTTGATTTCACGATCGGATTGCACGATGGACGCATGGCAACGGATCTGTCCCGACGCGGCCTGCTCCGGGCCCTGGCCGCCGGCCCGCTTCTTCTGTCGCCGCTCCGCTCCTTCGGGCGTCAAGCCAGTCAAGGATCTGCCGGCGCTTCCCGCTACGCCCCGACCCGCCATCCCGACCGCATCGTGCTGAACGTCTCCGACGATCCGACGACGCAGCCGGTCTGCTGGCGCACCTCCGCCGAGGTCGATTCGGCGTTCCTCGAGGTAATGGAGGCCACCCGGGGACCGATCGACGCAAAGAAGGCCCGGCGGATCGCCGCCCAGACGACGCCCTTGGAAACGATGCTCGGCCCGAGCCACCGGCACCGCGCGGTGATCGACGGCCTGCAGCCCGGCGCCTCCTACGTGTTCCGCGTCGGCGACGGCGAACGATGGAGCGAGTGGTGCTCCTTCCGCGCCTTCCCCGGCGGCCGCGAGCCGTTCCGG
>DPBN01000012.1 GCA_003516955.1 Armatimonadota bacterium
CGGGTCGATGCCGAGGGCCACGAGCGCGGGAACGATGATGTTGCCCCCTCCGACCCCCAGGAGGCCTCCGACGAAACCAGCCACCGCGCCGACCAACCCGCCGACGATCGCTTGCACCGCTCGCGAGGAGGACTCCGCGCGGGCCTTCGGCTTGTAGAACAGCATCATGCCCGCCGCGAGGAGCAGGAACGCCACGAACAGCACGAGGAGCGTCGTTCGGTCCAGGCCCCGGCTGACCGCCACCCCGAGGGGCGAGAGGGCGACCGCGGTGGCGACCATCGGCAGCACCAGCCGCCAGACGACCAGGCCGTTGCGAACGAACGACACCGAGGCAACGGACATCGCCACCGTGTTGAGCAGCAGAGCGGTCGCCATGGCGGTGTGGATGTCCACACCCAAGGCGACCAGGATCGGGATCAGAACGAAGGCCGCCCCGACGCCGGCCATCGTCAGGACCGTCGTGAAGACGAACGCGGCGACCGAGGCGACCAGGATCGTCATGGCTTCAGACCCTCTTGGGATCGGGCATGCCGGAGAGCTTCTCGCTGCAGGGGATGCAGACTTTCTTGTCCCCCACGACGCGCAGATAGGGCTGCACGGTCATCTCCCCGCACTCTTCGCAGACGGCGCTCGAGAAGGTGTGGGGCTCCTTCGGCAGGCGCAGCTCGAACACCTCGCTCACCGTCAGCAGGGCGTCGTCCGGGGCGCCCATCACGCGGTCGACGAGCGGCTGGACCACTTCCAAGGGAACCTTGGAGGCCGGCACGCCTTTCTCGCGGTAGTCCTTGAAGAACGAGGTCTCCTTGTTGGCCTTCATCGCCTCGGCCTTCGGAGTAACCCGCACAGCCCGGCCCGTGGCGACCTCGACCAGCGTGACGCCCCACTTGCCGTAGTGCAGCTTGCGGATGTTGCCCTTGCCGAACGTGCAGCCGGTGATCATCTGCACGCCGTCGGCGAAGCAGGTGGCGCAGTGGTTGTCGCCGAGCTCGACCAAGGCGACGAGCTCGCCGTCCGTGGCCCGCTCGACCCCCAGCTTGTTGAGGGCGGCTGCGCCGACGCGCAGACCCATGGGCATCGCGGGGCATTTGTGGCCGTGCAGGGCGAGGCCGTGTTCGTAGAAATCCTTCGGTTCAACCATCTTGGTGCGTCCTTGGAGATTTGGCAAAGTTGCCAACCTTCCGAGAGGGGAGATGCGTGAGGCTCCGCAAAGGGTTCGCATCGGGTCTCAAAAACTCCCGGGCGAGAATCGGGGAGACAGCGCCAGGACTCTGCGAACCGCATCCCTCACGGCCTCCCGCAGTTCCTCCGCACGGACCCTCAACCTCGCGGCGAGCTCGTCGCGCCGCTCGATGGCTGCCTGGGCGAACGAGGCGGCCCGGTCGCAGGCGTCGGGGGCACCCAGGTCGAACACGGCTTCCGGAAGACCCCACAGCTCCGCCAGCCCTCGGTTCTTGGTGGCCTGGTACGAATCCGGGCAGAGCATCGCGCAGGGCGTGCCCGACATCAGGGCGAACAGGATCGGGTGGTAGGCGATGCTGAACGCCACGTCCGCTCGGGCGCAGGCCTGAAGGGCGGACTGCACGGTGGGCACGCCGCTCGGCACGAGCACCTCGACCCGGCCGGCCAAGCGGCTCCGCAGGGCCTCGCCAAGGCGGCGGTCCATGTGCGGCTTCTCCTCCAGACCCTCGATGGGCGGCCTGTAGAGGCTGGGGACGATCTCGATGGACGCCCCGATGGCGCGGGCGGCGGACTCCGCCACCGCGGCGACGGCCTCCAAGTGCTCCTGCAGCGACCGTGGGTTGGATTCCGGCAGGTACCTCGGGTTCAGCGCCAGCCGAGGCTGGCCGCCCCGCGTCCTGTCGGGCGTGTCTGGCTCGAGGAGCAGGCACTGGTCGCCCGACACGGCCACCTTCGAGGCATCGGCCCCGGTTTCGCGGATCCAGCCCATGGACCCCGCCCCCTCGCGGAGGTCGAACACGGCGCAGGCGTCCACGATCTCGCGGAACAGCCGCTTGGAGCGCTCGGTCCGAAACGGCCCGACGGTTTGGCCCAGGGCGGCGACAGGAACGTTGGCCGTCCGCGCCGCCTGGCAGACGATCCATGCGCCCTCCAGCAGCCCGAAGAGCTCGTTCAGAACACCGCCGCCGCCCAGGACCACCAAGTCCGCGCCGCGGACGGCGTGCAGGAGCCCGTCGAGCTGAGGGTGGCCGCTTTCCCGCCCGGAGCGGGCGGCCGCCGCGGCTCGGCTCCAGCCGACCTTGGGGCGCAGGCCCTTCCGGCGGTAGTTGGCGACATGGACGAGGTAGCGCCATCCATCGTGCGCGCTGACGCTGACCGCTGGCGCCCAGGCCCAGTCGTGGCCCCGCTCCAGGTGCGGCCCGAGGGCAAGCCGAAGCCGTTCCGGATCGTGCCCGAGGAACGTCACGAGAGCCCCCGGCGCTTGCCGACCGAGCTCTCGGAGGAACCCCTCGATCATCGCCAGGTCGCCCAGGTTGTTGAAGCTGTTGCCGGTGACGTAGACGATGCGCCCCATCGGGCCCTCCCGCCGCCAGCTTAGCACGCGGGCGGTCCGCTAGAGAGCTCGAAGCCGGCGGATGCCCTCGAGGCACATGCGGGCGTGGTGGTACGGGCACTCCCAGGGGCCGGCGCGCAGGCTGTTGGGGTTCAGCCGAAGGTCGCGCGTCTGGCTCTTGATCCAGTCCCCTCCGACGGGGTCCGAGACGTGCCTG
This sequence comes from Armatimonadota bacterium, assembly GCA_003516955.1. Lineage (GTDB taxonomy): Bacteria > Armatimonadota > Fimbriimonadia > Fimbriimonadales > Fimbriimonadaceae > UBA8783. The sequence goes on from DPBN01000012.1 coordinate 2,730, forward strand.
CGGACGAAGCGCCACACGCGGTGCGCGGCCTCGAGGAACCGCTCCTCGCCGGAGGCTTCGAAGGCGTCGAGGAACCCGACGATCGCTTCGGCCTGGGCCCACCACTCGACGTTCGTGTTCTTGGGCGTCTCGGGCGTGCCGGCGTAGAGGAATGCGCCCTCGGGGGTCAGGGCGACCTGGAGCACTCGGTCGGCGATCACGATGGCCGCTCGGCGTGTAGCGTCCGCTAGATCGGGGCCGCCGTCCACTTCCGCGGCGCGGCGGAGCAGCCAGGCGGCCTCGATGTCGTGGCCGTACGACACGTCGGCGGGAATCGGCGTCCAATCCCTCTCGAAGAACTGCCGGAAGTGGCCCGTGTCCGCATCGCGCATCCGCCCGAGCAGGATTCGCAGAGTCTGGCGGTGGGCCTCGGCCACGTCCGACCGTCCGGTTGCCCGGAGCAGCTCGGTCCACGCCTCCAGGACGTGCAGGTGCGTGTTCATTGTCTTCGGGACGTTGGGCTCCTTGTCGCTCAGCCGGAAGTCGTCCAGCGCACCCCACTCTCGGGAGCAGCCTTCCAGGTAGCCCCCGAGCTCGCCGTCCCAAGCGTGGTCCTGTAGCAGGTCGAATACGGATTGGGCGCGACGCAGCGCGGAAACGTCCGGGCGGATGCGGTGGTACGCGGTCAGTCCGTAGACCGCGAAGGCGTTGGCGTAGGCGTGCTTTCGATCGTCCAGCGGTCGGCCGTGGGCATCGACGCTCCAGAAGAAGCCGCCGCACTCCGCGTCTGCGTGCCGCGACAGGAGCACCTCGAGAGCGCGGTCGGCGGCGGCGCGC
>DPBN01000141.1 GCA_003516955.1 Armatimonadota bacterium
CCACCCCAACCCTCCTCCCTCAGTGAGGGAGGAGGGAGGCTCAGGCTGCGGCCGGGGTCTGTCGCCATCAGCGCCGTGCCGGGCGGGAGCGGTGCTGCCTCCAAATGGCGAAGCGGCAGAAGGCCGCCAGCCCTCGCCCAGCGAGGGAGGAGGGCCGGCGGTCAGGGGCCGGCGGGCTTCCCGCCGTCCGAACCGGGCGCGTCCGGGGGCAGCCGGTCGGTGACGATCCGCCCCTCCTCCAGCAGGCGCATCTCGAGCACCTTCGCGTCCACCAAGAATCGGAACCAGAAGGCCTGCAGCAAGTGGTACACCAGCCCCATCCGACCGTCCAGGAACCCCAGCCGAAGCACGTAGCTGTAGAAGAAAAATAGGAACGGCCGGACCAGCAGCGGCATGCGGTACCACACGCGGTTCTTCAGCCATCGCTTGCGCTGGCGCGGGTCTCCGAACAGGCTGGGTTTCAGCACGTCGCGCGACTCCTCGTCCACGCGCAAGCTGCGCAGGATCTCCCGCGCCTCGGCGGTCGACCAGCGGTTGTGGGTGGCGGTCCACCGCTCCAGATCGACCAGCTGGTAATCGAGCAGCAGGCCGTTCAGGCGGCGGGTGGGACCGTCGCACACGAAGTGCTGGTCGTACAGGCGGTCCTCGCAGCGGCCCTTGCCGGCGCGGTACAGGCGCAGGTGCCAGCTGGGGTTCATGTGGCCGTGGCGGATGGGCATCCCCCAGAAGTGGTGCAGGCGCCGCATCAGATACCCGTCCACCTGCTCGCCGGACCCCAGCGCCCGCGCGATGCTCTCCGCCAGCTCCGGCGACACGATCTCGTCGCTGTCCAGATGGAGCACCCAGTCGTCCGGGCCGAGGCCGGCCTGCTCCTGCGCCCAGCGCCTCTGCGCGGAGTAGTTCTCGAACGGATGCTGGACCACCTCGCAGCCGAGCGACCGGCACAGCTCCACGGTGCCGTCGGTGCTGAAGGAGTCCACGACCAGGATGCGCGAGGCCAGCCCGCGCACCGCGCCGATCGCCGCACCGATGGCGGCCTCGGAGTTGAAGGTCAGGAAGATGACGGTGGGTCGGGGCGCGCTCTCCATGGCTCGAACCGGGTTGCTCCCAAAGGATCGGCATCAAGTTACCGGATCCTGCAGCCTGGACTCCGGATCGCCGCCCCGAGCCCGCGCCATCCGCGCTGCAGACTTCTCCGACAGTGGCCGATGATAGTTGAGAGTCGGTAGACGGGCTGTGGCCTCTCAAGGTAGAACCTCCTCACGGAACCTCTAGTCGGCCTGCGGCGGAAAGGATGGGCGGATGCGCGTTGTAGTGATAGGGTCAACGAGTTACGTTGGTCGTACTCTGCCGGCATATCTGCGGGCGGCCGGACACGACGTCATTGAAGTGAACCGTCGAAGCAATCGAGGTCCGGGGCAGATCGTCGGCGACCTCGGCTCATTGCCTGCTCTGGCACAATCCGTCGGATCGGCGGACGCGGTGGTGAACTTCGCACTTCTCAAGTCCGAAGGCATTGATGCCAACATGCGCGCATCAGAGAATGTGCGTCTTTTCTGTGAGCTCTGCAACGCCCGACTGCATGTCCACATTTCGTCGGTGAGCGCCGCGAAGCAGAGGGTCCGTCAAATCACCGAGAGGACCCCCACAAACCCGAAGCCTGAGCTCGCTGGTCCCTACGCCGCGATCAAAGCTGCCACGGAAGGCTATTGGCTGGGTCTGCCTCCGCAGCCATTCCATATCGTCGTTCTGCGTCCCGGTTTTGTGATCGACGAAGCGATTGAGGATCCCATCGTCGGCATGGCGGCGCAGATACCGGGTGGACGGTCGCTAGTTTTGGCCTCCGGGCGGGACGTGTTGCCCGTAACCACGGTAGAGCTGGTGAATCGGGCAATTGAGGCCGTTTTGCTTGGCAGTCTTCCAGACCGGAGCGTGTTGCACGTCCTGGACCCGCAATCCCCGCGGAAGGCGGAGTGGGTTCGATACTGCGTCGAGAAGCACGGTTTGGGCGGCCCTGTTCTCCAGCTTTCGTCACACCTGTTTTGGCTGGGATCGTTGGCGATCAAGCCCGCCTCAGTCATCCTGGGTGACAAGGCGAGAAAGGCATCCATCAAGCTTAGCGATATCGCAGGAAGCAGAACCTATGCCTCCGCGTCTTCCTCCGAGCTGCTCGGACTGGACATGCACGTGGACTGGAGGGCCGTCCTGGATCGCGCCCTGGGGAAGGAGTTCAGTTACCGCCGGCCGGACCCGGTCCTGACCCCCGACGCTGTGCAGCCGCCGGAGGCGGTGTTCTTGGCCGGCCTTGGCAGGATTGCGACGGAGGCTCATCTGCCTGCGCTCAAGGAGCTTGGCGTCGCTCGCCTGTATGCGTATGACCCTGGCCAGGTGGAGACGCCCGAGGGAGTGGTTAGGGTGGACCAGCCACGGCCTCCGAACAGATGCTTTGTCACGGTGTGTACGCCGGCGAAGAGCCACCTTGTGGCCGCAGACGCCGCATTGGCTCAGGCTGACGGAGTGTTGGTGGAGAAGCCAGCCGTGTTGAGCCGAGCTGAACTTTCGGAGGTGGACAGGGTCAACGGCGCTCTGGGGGGCAAGCTTTGGATCGGTCACAACTACCGATTCAAGGATAACGTCCTGTCCTTCCTAGACTTCGTGGCGAGGCATCCTTGCGGCGACCTCCACCAAGTTCAAGTGAGCTTCGACAGTCCCTCGGTACGCAAGGAAAGCGCCGCATGGGCCAAGGAAGAGCGGGTTGCAAGAACCCTCCTGATGGATTACGCAGTCCACTTTCTGGATCTTGCTTGCCTGTTCTCCGACGGCGCGGGCAGGGTGGGCGCATTGGAGTGGGACACGGACCGCTACAGCCATACCAGCCGAATCGCTGGATTTCTCGAGTTCCCAAACCACACCGTCAGCTTCCTGCTGCGTCAGGGCCTGCCTGCCCAGCGATGCCTCATTGAATACGCTTTCGAGAACGTCGTGTGTTGCCTTCGGTTCTTTCCGGAGAGCTTCGACGTCCACTACGCGAAAGACGACTTCGGCCAGTTGGGCCGGGCGGCGAAGCTATGGAGACGCGGATTCGCTCGCAAAGTTCGAGAGGCGATTGCCGGCAAGGGTAAGGCGGAGTCGCACAAGAGGCTCTATCAGCATATCTGGTCCGGGTCGCCTTTGGCCTACGGGTTGCAGTGGCAGCAGCTGCGCCCGTTCTATGAAACGGTGCTGGAAGTTGCAGATCGGGTTTATGGAGGGGCATGAGCCAAGAATCTGGCGAGCTTCTTGAGAAAAAGGCACTGAACGCGGGCCCCACCTTCCGCCTGGGGAACCGCCTGCGGCGGGTGGCATGGAACGTGGTGTACGTTCTGCT
>DPBN01000128.1 GCA_003516955.1 Armatimonadota bacterium
CGCCGGCCAGGCTCAGGCCGGAGAGACGGTGGTGCTCGCCCCCGGCTGTGCGAGCTTCGACGAGTTTCGGGATTTCGAGGAGCGGGGTGCGGCGTTCCGCTCGCTCGTGGAGGGGCTGGGGGCATGACTCGAAGGAGCGGAGGTCTGCTGCTGGCATCGTGGCACGATCCGGTGCTGCTAGCGCTGGCTCTTCTCGCCACGTTCCTCGGGGCGCTGGCGATCGTCGACGCGGGGTACGTGCGGTCGCTGGACAAGAGCCAGGTTCTGGTTCCGAGGGAGCTGGCGATGCACGGGGTCGGGTTCCTCGTCGGGTTGCTGGGGTACCTCTGGGTTTCGCGGCGCTCGGCGGCTGGCCTGCAGAGGTTCGCGCTTCTGGTCTGGCTGGGCTGCTTCATCCTGCTCGCCCTGACCAAGACCCCCTTGGGCGTGGAGATGAACGAGGCGCGCCGTTGGGTCCGGCTCGGGCCGATTCAGGTTCAGCCCTCCGAGTTCGCCAAGGTCGGCGCGCTGCTCTACCTCTCGGCGGTGCTGGCAGGGCGGAAGCCTTGGCACAACCGCCCGATTCCGTTGACGCCGCTCCCCCGGTGGCTGGACTGGGTTCTCGTGCCGAAGCTTGCCAGGGCCGCGCCGTTCCTATGGGTGGTGCTGGCCGCGGGGCTGATCGAGCTGGAGCCGGACCTTGGCACGGCCGCGGTCCTGGTCTCCGCGTCGTACCTGCTACTCATCGCCGGGGGAGTGTCCCGCAAGTCGCTGTTGCTGCTGTTCGCCGCCGGGCTGCTGGGGGCGACCCTTCTGGCGACCGGCAAGTCGTACCGGATGGAGCGCCTGACGTCGCACTGGCACCGTTGGGAGCAGGCGAACATGGACGACGTGGGCTACCAGACCGTGCAGTCCGAGATCGGCATGGCGCTGGGCGGCTTCGTGTCGCTCGACGCCGGCGGAGGGCGCACCAAGCGGATGATCCCCGCCCCCACGACGGACTTCATCATGGCCACCATCGCCGAGGAGACCGGCTTTGTGGGTGCCACGGCGGTGATCGGTCTGCTCGGGGCGATCGTCTGGCGGCTGCTGTGGCTGGCCAGGCGCGCGCCGACGCGGTTCGGCGGTTTGGTGCTGACGGGCTTGGCGGGGTGGATCGGGGTGCAGTCGTGCGTGAACGTGTGCATGGCGAACGCGCTGATCATGCCGATCGGCGTGCCCTTGCCATTCTTCAGTTCGGGCACGTCCAGCCTCGTCGCGCTGTGGGTGGCGATGGGGCTGGCGCAAGCGGCGATGCGCCCGGTGCCGCAGAAGGCTACGGTGGAGGTGGAGCATGCGGCTGGTCGTGACCGGTGGGGGCACGGGCGGGCACGTCTATCCCGCGCTTGAGGTGGCCCGCGAAGCGCGCTCGCGCGGTTGGGAGGTCCGCTATCTGGGTTCGGAGCGCGGGCAGGAAGGCCCTGCCTGCAGGAAGGAGCGTCTGGAGTTCGAAGCTTTTCCGGCGGAGCCGCTCGTCAGCCTGCGTACCCCGCGGGGCTGGCGCGCGCTGGCGAGGCTTCTGCGTTCCAGCCTGTTGGCCAAGCGGTCCCTGCGGCGCGCCCGGCCGGACTTCGTGTTCGCCACCGGGGGCTACTCGGCCGCGCCGGTGCTGCGGGCGGCGCAGTCGCTGCGGATTCCCTACGGTCTGCACGAGCAGAACGCCGTGCCCGGTCGGACGATCCGCATCGCCGGCCCGAGGGCGGCGTTCGTCGCTACCGTGTTCCGAGCCGCGGAGGACCGCCTTCCTGGCTGCCGGGTGGTGCGCACCGGCATGCCCGTACGGGCGGAGCTGCGCCGTGCCGCCGCCAACCGCGACCCGGCCAAAGCCGATCGGATCCTCGTCGTCGGCGGCTCGCAAGGATCGGTGGCGATCAACGAGGTGGCCCTGGCCACTGGCGCGCGGATGACCAGGCCGCAGGTTCGGTGGACCCACGTTTGCGGAAGAGCGAACTTCGACGCTTGCTTCCACACGTTCACCAACCTTGGTCTCCCGCCGGAGTACGAGCTGAAGGCGTTCCTCGAGGCGGCGGAGATGGCCGCGGAGTACAGCCGGGCACGGTTGGTCGTCGGTCGCAGCGGTGCGGGTACGCTTTCGGAGCTGGCGGCCTTCCGCCTTCGGTCCGTGCTGATCCCGTATCCCGGCGCCTTCGCCCAGCACCAGCTTTACAACGCCAGGGAGTTCGAGGCGATGGGCGCCGCTCGCATTCTGCAGCAAGAGGAACTCACCCCCGCTTCTCTGGAGGCGGCGCTCGTGGAGCTCTCGGAAAGCGACGCGTCCGCCGCCGTCGAGGAGTTGGCGCGGTGGGATCTGCCGGACGCTTCGGCGAGGATCGCGGATCGGATCGTGGAGGCCGCCCAGGCTGTGGCACCATGAGGACTCCAGAGGAGATCGCCAACCGCTTCGCGCCCACGACGCAGCTCGGCCGGTGCAGGGGGCTGTATCTGGTCGGCATCGGCGGGGCGGGCATGAGCGGTCTGGCCTTGATCCTGCGCAGGCGTGGCGTGGCGGTTCGGGGCTCCGACGCGACGGAGTCGGAGACCACGCGCGCGTTGCGCGACGGCGGCGTTCCCGTCCGGATCGGCTCTGGGGCCGACGAACTGGAGCCGGGATGGGGAGTGGTGCTGTCGGATGCGATTCCGCTGGAAGCTTCCGAGCCGGTCCGGGCCGCGGAGCTTGGCCTGCCCTTGTTCCGCCGCTCGCAGCTTTTGGGGTGGCTCGCTCAGGGCAGGCGCACGATCGCCGTGACCGGCTCGCACGGCAAGACCACGACGACTGGGATGATCGCTCGGGCCCTCTTGGACGCTGAGCTGGATCCGTTGGTCGTGGTGGGGGCGGCCGTGCCGGAGTTCGGCGGACCCGTCGTGGACGGGCAAGGGGACTGGGCGGTCCTGGAGGCTTGCGAAGCCTACAACGGAATGCTCGACCTCGACCCCTCCGTGGTGGTCCTCACGAACCTCGAGTGGGAGCACGTCGACTTCCACCGCACCTTCGACTCGCTCGTGGAGAGCGTGCTGCGCTTCGTCCGCAAGCTCCCTACGGACGGGGTTCTGGTGTACTGCGGCGAGGACGCCGGCGCGCGCCTGGTGGCCGAGCGCTTCGAAGGCCCCAAGGTCGCCTACGGGCCGCTGGACGATCGCTGGCCGCTCGCGGTTCCGGGCAGGAAGAACCGGCTGAACGCCGGCGGGGCTCTGGCGGCCTGCGTCGCGGCCGGCCTGGACCCTGAGGCCGCCGCGCTGTCGATCGGCCGGTTCCGTGGCGCCGAGCGGCGCCTGCAGGTGCTTCGGCAGGAGCCGATCACGGTGCTGTCGGACTACGCCCACAACCCCACGGAGATCGAGGCGAGCCTGGATGCGTGCCGCGAGGCGTATCCAGGGCGCAGGCTGTTGGTCGCCTACCAGCCGCACCTCTTCTCCAGGACCCAAGGGAAGTACCGCGAGTTCGCCGAGGCGCTCGGCAAGGCCGACTTGGTGTTCCTCACCGATATCTACCCGGCTCGCGAGGACCCGATCCCCGGCGTCAGCTCCGCCCGGATCGCCGAGCTGCTGCCGAACGGCCGCTACGTGCCTTGCCGTCACCTCCTGCCGAGGACCG
>DPBN01000129.1:0-3821 GCA_003516955.1 Armatimonadota bacterium
GCCGGAGGCGCGTGGCCGGCTGTGGGTCGCCGCGATTCCCGCCGAATGGAGCTTCCGAAGCCTGTTCCTGAGCGGCAAGCCGCTGCGCCGGGCCGCTTGGCCGGACCTCGATTCCTGGAGGCGGTGGCCGACGCTGCGGTCCGTCGGCGCCACCGGCGAGCTCGGCACCGAACTCCAGTTCCGACCGGGGGCCTTGGAGGGCATGCCGGTCAACGGCGACGGCGAGGTGGTGCTGGCCGACCCGTACGGCAGCTTCACCTCGGTCGGCGTGCTGAGGCAGGTCGACCCCGTCCTGTCGCGCGCGAACCTCGCCAGCCGGAATCCCGTGGGGGTCCCCACCGCCGAGTGGCGCTATCGGCTCGAGAACGCGCTTCCGATGCTCAACGAGCCGGGGGAGTGGTGCGTGGACAGCCTCCGAGGCCGCGTGTACCTGTGGCCTCCCGCCGATGCGCCCCGGCCAGCCGGCGCGACGGCCCCACGCCTCACCACCCTGGTCCGCATGGTCGGGGATCCCGCGAAGGGCCGCTGGGTGTCCAACGTGCGCTGGAGCGGCGTGGTGTTCCGGGGCACCGACCGGACCCCTGAGAACCGCTGGCCGGACGGCTGGATCCTTCCGACCTCCGGCACCGCCGAGGCCGCCGTGGCCCTGAGCGGCGTGGAGGCCTGCTCGATCGAGGGATGCCGCTTCGAGGACACGGGCGGGTGGGGGTTGGCGCTCGAGGGCAGGGCGATCGCCTGCCGGGTGGTCGGCAACGCCTTCGTCCGGACCGGCTGCGGAGGAGTGCGCCTCATGGCGGCGGGGGCGGCGACTTCGCGGGAGAACGGAAGGCACACCGTGGAGCGGAACGTCTTCGTCCGATCGGGCGCCTCCGGCTACTGGCAGAGTCCCGGCGTGCTGGTCTACGGCAGCTTTGGGAATCGGATCGCTCTGAACCGCTTCGAGCGACTGCCTTGGGCCGCGGTGGCTCTGATGGGGCCGCCGCTGGGAGCGCCGAGGGCGCTGGCCGGCGAGACCACCGACGCCTACGGCGTTCGTCGCAACCGTTGGGGCATCCGGTGGCCGCAGCTCCCGCCCGGCAGCCAGCAGCGCCGCAACGAGGGCCAGGGAGCGGAGGCCTCGGGTCTCTCGGTGACCGCCCAGAACGTGGTGGAGAAGAACTGGATCGTCGAGGCCATGGAGCGTCTGGATACGGGCGGGGCGATCGTGGCGTGGTCGTGCGGATCGGGAAACGTTCTTCGAGGCAACGCCATCCAGAGCCTCGTCGGAGCCGTCGGCAACCACCCGATCTGGCTCGATAGGGGCGCGCGGGGCAACTCGGTGGAGGGGAACCGCGTGTGGGCTCCCGGAACGCTGAAGGACGACGGCTCCGGCAACACTTGGCGGGACAACCCGATCTCGTCAGCCCGGTTCTCGGCCTTCGAGGGGGCGGTGGCGGCCATCCGCGCCGAGGTTGAGAGGCTTGGGGGTTGGCCCGCCGCGGACGGGGGCTGAGCGATGGACGGCTTGGCTCCGTTTCTGGGTCCGACGTGGGTGGAGGCGGGGCAGACGATCGCCCAGGCCGCCAGCGCCGTGGTGCGCGGGCAGCTCTCGGCCATCCTGGCGCGCCGCGACGGGACCTTGGCGGGAGAGGACCCTGAGGAGCTGCACCAGATGCGCGTCGCGTGCCGAAGGTTGCGAACCGCCGTCGGCCTCTTCCGCAGATGGCTTCCGGAGGGTGCGGAGCGGCTCCGAGAGGAGGCCGGCTGGCTCGGCTCGGTGCTGGGTCCGGTGCGGGACGCCGACGTTCAGATGGAGTCGCTGCGGGGGTTGCAGCCCTCCCTGCCGGAGGACGTCCGGCCCGGCGGCGAGGCTTTCCTCGGGTGGATCTCCGCCGCGAGGGCCGAGGCGTTCCGACGCATGGGGTCGGAGCTGACCTCGGACCGATGGGCGAGGTTCGCCGATCTGGCGCTCTCGGCCCTCCCATTGAGCGGTTTTTCCGATGCCCCGCCGGTGGAGGAGGCCGGGGCCGAGGTGATCCGCAAGCGCTACCGCAGGGTAAGAAGGTTCGTGCGGGCTCTGGAGCCCACCCAGCCCGACGAGGCGTTCCACGCCGCCCGCATCGCCGCGAAGAAGGCACGGTACGCGATGGAGTTCTTGGCGCCCGTGTTCGGTCCCGATTCCAGGGGCTGCGCCAAGCGGCTGGCCGATCTGCAGGACCACCTCGGACTGCTGCAGGACCGGGCGGTGGCGAGGAGCTGGCTGAGGCGCGCCCAGAGCGACCTTCCGGAGCACGCGTTCGCCCTCGGGTTTCTGGCCGGGTGGTTCGAGGCGGAGGGTCGGGCCCTCAAGCAGGGTGTCCGCGACCGCTGGAGGCCGGTGCGCGAAGCCTGGCGGCGCCTCGAGCGGCAGCTGCCGGAGCCGGAGGAGCGGCCTCCCGAGCCACCGGAAGGACCGGTATAACCCACCCATGCCGTCTCCCGAAGAGGTCCGCGCCCAGTTTCCCGCGCTCGCCGGAGGGTTCGCCTTCTTGGACAACGCGGGAGGCGCCCAGGTGCCCGGCGCGGTGGCGGATGCCGTCCGGAGCTACATGGTGGAGACCTACGTGCAGGTCGGGGGCCGCTACCCCCAATCCGTGCGCGCGACCGAGACCGTCGAGCGGGCGAGAGAGTTCACCTCGCTGCTGATGGGCGGGCAGGACGGGGTCGTCGCCTTGGGGCCTTCGACCTCGGCGCTGCTGCGCCACCTGGGCGACGCGATCGGGCTCACGCTGAGGCCCGGCGACGAGCTCGTGGTGGCGGAATCGAACCACGAGGCGAACATCGGTCCTTGGGTTCGCCTGGAGCGCCTCGGCGCGAGGGTGGTCTGGTGGCAGCCGGACCCGGAGACCGGGCTGCTGCGGGCCGAAGACTTGGACCGCCTGCTCACCGATCGGACGCGGGTGGTCGCCCTGCCGCACGCGTCGAACATCCTGGGTGCGGAGGAGGACCTGGCCGGCGCAGCCGTCCGCGCCCATTCCGCCGGGGCGCTCGTGGTCGCCGACGGCGTGGCGTACGCTCCTCACCGGCGGATGAGGGTGAGCGACTGGGGGGCGGATTTCTACGCGTTCTCGTGCTACAAGGTGTTCGGGCCCCACCTGGCGGCGCTCTGGGGTCGACGGGAGGCGATGGAGGGTCTCACGGGGCCGAACCACTTCTTTCTGCCCAAGGAGCCGGTCTGCCATCGGTGGGAGCTGGGAGGGGTGGACCACGAGGCCTGCGCGGGTTGGCTGGAGGTCGGCGGCTACCTCGCCTTTCTGGCCGGTTCGGACGTCTGCGACGCCGGGACCGTGGACGCGGCCTACGCGGAGATCCGGCGCCTCGAGGCGGAGCCGATGGAGCTCCTGCTCGGCTTCCTGAGGACCAGACCGGGCGTCTCCATCGTGGGGCCGCGTTCGTTCGGGCCCGGGCGGCTGCCGACGGTCTCCTTCGTCTCCAGGCGCGCCGCGAACCGAGACCTGGTGGATGCGGCGGCCCGGGCGGGACTAGGCATCAAGCACGGCCACTTCTACGCCTACCGGCTCATGGAGGCCCTGGGCTTGGAGCCGCAGGAGGGGGTGACGCGCGTCAGCCTCGCCCACTACAACACGGCCGCGGAGGTCTCGAGGCTCTGCGCGGCGCTCGAGCCCCTGCTGGGCTGAGACCGCTCGGCCAAGACCTCCCGAACCTTCCCGAGGACCCGCTCGGCGGACGACACGACGTCCTCGGTGCCCTGCACCACCACGTTCGCCAGGCTGATCGTGGGCAGGACGTGCCGCCGGAACATCGGCGCGACGTGGCCGGAGAACCGTTCGATCACCTCGACG
>DPBN01000129.1:3952-5027 GCA_003516955.1 Armatimonadota bacterium
CCCCGCTCCAACACGTCGCGGGCCAGCCGCCGCTTGAGGCACACGTCCTCCGGCGTGTCGACGAAAACGCGGACGTCGCACAGGCCGGAGACCGCGGGGTGGCACAGGGCGAACAGTCCTTCCACGATGAGGAACCGGGCGGGAACGACCGTGTGGGTCTCCGCGAAACGGGTGTGCCGCGTGAAGTCGTATCGGGGCGCCTCCACGCTCCGCCCGGCCAAAAGGAGCCTGACGTGCTCGACGAGAAGTTCGCTCTCGATGGCGTCCGGGTGGTCGAAGTTCACCTTGCAGCGCTCTTCGAACGTCAGGTGGTCCAGACGCCGGTAGTAGTCGTCCGTTCTCAGGATCGTGCAGGGGAGGAGATCGGCGACCGCCCTCGCGAGGGTGGTCTTCCCCGAGGCGGTTGCACCCGCGATGGCGATCGCAAGCCGGTCCACGGGACTTCAGGATACCCCTCGGGGCCAACGGCCGACCGGTCCTTGTTCAGAGGGGGGTGGTCGGGATGAGAGGATTTGAACCTCCGACCTCTGCGTCCCGAACGCAGCGCTCTACCAAGCTGAGCCACATCCCGACGTTCGCCGCGAAGGCACGATGGTTGTACCAAACCAAGGCCTCCGCCGTCAACCCGAAAGGATACCCGAAGGGACCGCCGAAGTTTCGCGCAATTCTCGGGAACCGTTCCCCCGCGCCGGCGTCCTGAGTGCGAAGCTCCGAAACGGAGGAGGCACCATGAAGAAACTCACCACGCTCGCTACTCTCGTTCTCTTCGCTCTCGCGACGACCACCTTCGCCCAGGGACCCGGGACCGGCATCTGCGACGGCACGGGCAAGGGCAGCGGCTACCGCTTCCAGGCCGGCAACGGTCAGGGGAACGGCAACGGCCAGCGGATCCGCGACCGGAAGCGCGACGGAACCTGCGGCGGAGGACAGCAGCAGAACCAGAACCGCAACCGGAACGGCGGCGGCAACGGCGGCCGGCGGATGGGCGGCAGGTAGCGCGCCCCTGGGAGCGGCAACGAAGGGGAGCCCGGCAAAATGCCGGGCTCCCCGCGTTGTTGCGCCGGCATCCCATGGG
>DPBN01000142.1 GCA_003516955.1 Armatimonadota bacterium
CGTTCAGTTGCGGCTCGTCCCAGGTTCCGGTCACGGCGACTCTGCCGGAGACCTTGCCGGCGGTGCGCTTGGCGTCCAGCGAAGGCAGGAACGACAGCACCTCCGACACGTCTCGCTCCGGCACCCGGAGGACAACCTCCAGCGGCCGGGACGGATCCCACCCCTCGCGCCAAGTGAGCGGCAACCCGCCGGAGAGCGGACCCGAAAGGTTGCCGTAGTTCACGGCTCCCTCGAAGCTCAGGCCGCCGCCGTCCAGCCGGATCGAGCTCAACAGAACGCTCAGCGGGAGCGGCTCGTCCTCGCTCCGGAAGTCCTGCAGGGCCGCCGACCCGTCCACGCCCGGGTTGTCCACCGGCCCGCGCACCACAAACGACAGCGAGGCCTTTCCTTGCACCGCGGGCAGGTCCAGGCCGAAACTCTTCAAGATCGACAGGTCCAGATTGGACAGATCGCCCTGCGCGTCCAGCACGCCGTCCTCGGAGAGCGTTCCACTCGCCAAGAGTTCCCCTGGGCCGTCGGTCCATCGGACTTCGGTCGCTTCCCAGCACCCCTCCGCACGCTTCCCCGCCACGCGGAGCGAACCCAGCGGCTCGGACCCGAGCGCCAAGCCGTCCAGCTGGATCGGCGAGACGGACACGCTCGGCGAGGACCAAGGCCCGTCGATGGTTGCGGCGACGGTCAGCGTTCCCTTGAGTTGGTCGAGACGCGCCACCCACTCGTCCGACGGCAACCTGGGCGCCAGGGCACGGCGCCCGGCGGCCCACAGGTCCTCCACCGGCAGGCCAAGGGCCTGCACCTTCGCCATGACCGTCGCCTGGTCCAAATCCACCGAGAGGTCCGAGACATCTAAGAACCGCTCCAACTGGCCGACCATCAGCGAGCCGGAGAGCACCGGGCCGACGCCGCGCACGCTCCACTCGCCCGAACCGGCCAACGTTCCGTTGACGGTGACCCGGCTCAGCGTGCCCTCCGCCTCCGAGGCGACCAGGCCCCGACCGTCGAAGGCGACACGGACGGTGCCGTCCAGCCCGCCCCCCAAGGCGAGGTCCGGCCCGGTGAGTCCCGAAAGCTCCGCGAGGGGGACGGCGTCGAGCGAGACCTTTGCCTGACCGATCCCGGTTCGAAGGTCGTAGTCGCCCGTCCCCGCGAAGGAGCCCTCGCCCACCCGCCCCACGAGGGAGTGCAACGCCACGCGGTCGGGGTCTCCTGCGAGGGTGGCCCGCACGCCCGCCAGGCGCACGCCCGCTGCGACGACCTCTGGGGCAGACGCCTCCAGGCGCAAGGCCGGCCGGTCCAACGTTCCGCTCAGGGCGGCCTTCAGCCGCTCCACCTCGCCCGCCACGTTCGGACCGAGCAGGTCCGTGAGCTGGAGTCCGGTTCCTTCGACCGAGCCGTCCAAGTCGCGCGTCCCCCAGTCGAGCCGTCCCGTCGCCACGAGCCGTGCGGTGCCGCGGTACGCCTCCGCCCGCTCCACCACCAGATGCCGCGAGTCGGCGCGTAGGTCCGCCGAAAGAAACGGCAACGAGTGGCCACCGTATTCGATCCCGAACGCTTCGAACCGGCCCTCGACCCGTGGGTCTCGAGCGTCCCCGCTCAGGTTGAGTCGCGCGAAGCCGTAGCCGGAGAGCCCCGGCAGCCAAGACCCTCCCTCCAAACCGCTGAGGAACACGGTTCCATACAGCTTTCCTCGATCGATCCTGTACTGACCAGACGCCAAGGCTAGCCCGAGGGCGCCGGCCGAGCTGCCCCGCGACACGGTCAGAACGCCGTTCCGCAGGCTGCAGGCAACATCCACCAAGCCGAGGTCCACCCAGCGCGAGCCGAGGCGCGCGCCTGCGTAGGCCTGCGCCCGCACGTCCGCGACCGGGGCCGCCACGGTGCCTGAGAGAAGCGCATCCACCCGCGCCACGGCCCGCAGGGGAGGGTCGCGCCACCACCGTCGCACCAGCGGCTCGATACGGATTCCAGCCCCCTCGAGCCTCCCGGCGAGAGCGCCGTCGCTGGTTCGCCACGCGACGTTCCCTTGGATCGAACCCCCAGAGGCTTGGACCGCCAACCGTTCCGCCCGCCAGACCTTTGGATCGGCGCTGAGCGAGGCCCTGAGGTTGGTCCCCTCCCAGCCATCCCAGGCAACCGCCGCCGACTGGACTGTTCCATTCAGGAACAGGCCGGAACCCTGCACCCATCGCACGGCGCCCTCGTAGGAGGCCCGACGCCAGCGCGCTTGCGGGGGCAGAAACCGTCTGGCGACCGCAGGGAGCACCGACGGCGTGTCGGCCCGCAGCGCTCCCCGCCAATCCACGTCGGGGCGCGGATCCCACGAGGCCGCCAGGGAGCCGCGGGCCTCCCAAGCCCGCCCACGCAGGTCCACCTCGCCGCTCAGCCCCGCGGTGCCGATCCGACCGTTGAAGGAAGCCCCCTCCGCGAGGAGTTCCCGGCGGTACGTTGCGCCCCGGACGTCAAGCAGCCCCTCGAACGCCGCATCCAAGCGGCCGTCGAAGCGGAGGAAGAGGGTTCCGGAGGCGTCCGCCTGCGTGGCGTCCCAGCCCTCGAGCGGCTGGAGCCAGTCCCGCTCCGGCCCCTCCCGCAGCCGAGACACCCACCGCGCCGCGTCGAGGCGCTTCACGCCGACCTCCGCGCTCCAGACGCCGCTTCGGGGGGCGGACGCATCCACGCGCATGGAGAGGCCGGGGGCATCCAGAGTGCCGCTCGCCCAGAACGCGTCCCGGAACGTGAGGAGGCGACCGTGCCGCACCACCACCGAGAGATCCAGCGGCTCAGCCCTCGCCCGGTCCACAACGCGCACGACGGCGGACTCGATCCGCACCTCCACAGGGAGGTTCGAGGGCTCCTGGGGCCCCGAGGGAAGCAGGTCCTGATGCCGCCAACGGCCGTCGGGAAGCCGCTCGACGCTGCCGCGCAACCCCGCGACCGTCACGCGGAGCGGCCTCAGCCCGTTCGGGCCGGCCTCGACGCGGACGCGGTCCGCAGAAGCGATCGGACCACCGTCCGGCCCCTGCAGAGCCACCGACGAGGCCTCCAGCGTCCGGCGTCGGGCGTCGAGTTCGAATCCCTGTGCGGAGACGCGGACGAAGGCCGCTCCGGCGGGAACGCGGAACGAGACCGGTCCCCGGTAGTCCGCCAAGGCCGCGAGGCAACGGTACTGGACGGCGCCCCCCCAGCACGCGACGGCGACCGGCGGAGCCACCGCCCACAACCAAGCCGCGGAACGCCTGCGCCTTCGCGGCATGGCCCCTCCGCGCCGGCTAGCTCCCTCCGGCCGCAGCGCGCTCCAGGCGCTCCGCCATCACTTTCTTGCTGAACTCGATGGCGTTGTAGGAGCTTCGGACGAACGGCGCGCTGGCCACGAACGCGAAGCCCATCTCGGCCCCGATCTCCTCGTACTGCTTGAATCGATCCGGATGGACGAACTCCACCACCGGGAGGTGCCGCATGGTCGGCCGCAGGTACTGACCGATCGTGACGGCATCGACGCCCGCCTCCTTCAGGTCCCGCAGCGTCTCCAGGACCTCCTCGTGCGTCTCGCCGAGGCCGAGCATCATGCCGGACTTCGTGTAGACGCTGGGATCCAGTTCCTTGACGGTGCGCAGCGCCTGGAGCGAGCGCTCGTACCTCGCCTGGGGCCGCACCACGCCCTGCAGCCGGCGAACCGTCTCGATGTTGTGGTTGTAGATCTCCGGGCCGGCCCCCACCACGGTGGCGATCAGCTCGCGCTTGGCCTTGAAGTCGGGCACCAG
The DNA here is from genome assembly GCA_003516955.1 of Armatimonadota bacterium. Taxonomy (GTDB): domain Bacteria; phylum Armatimonadota; class Fimbriimonadia; order Fimbriimonadales; family Fimbriimonadaceae; genus UBA8783. The sequence continues at coordinate 3,759 of DPBN01000142.1, forward strand.
CACCTCCACGATCGTGTGCGGGTTCTGAGCGTGCAGCGCGCGGATGGTGCGCGCGAAGTGTCCCGCGCCCTCGTCGGGCAGGTCGTCCCGGGCGACGCTGGTAACCACCACGTGCTTCAGGCCGAGGTCGGCCGCCACCTTGGCGACGTTCGCGGGCTCCAGGGGATCGACGTCCTCGCCGCGGCCGGTCTTGATGGCGCAGAACCCGCAAGCCCGGGTGCACGTGTCCCCGAGGATCATGAAGGTAGCCGTGCGCTTGGTCCAGCACTCCGGGAGGTTCGGGCAACGGGCGCTCTCGCACACGGTGTGCAGGCGCTTCTGGCGCATCATGCCCTCCACCTCCTTGATGGTGTCGGGGCGGGGCATGCGGATCGTCAGCCACTCGGGAAGCCGCTGAACCATGCCCCCATTATGGCGGAGCCGGACGGGCTGGGCCGGGCGGGTCAGTCGTTCTCCAGGAGCTCGAGCACCGCGCCGACCGCGTCGGTCATGTCCACGTAGGCGTAGCGGCCGCCGGTGTAGTCGCCCCGCTGGACGGTCTCCGCACCGAGGGCCTTGAGGGACCGGATCGCGCCGTCCATCCCGCGGATCTGGAACGCGATGTGGTGGATGCTGTTGCCGTGGTTCTCCAGCTGCTCGCGCCACGTGCTGGGTCCGCCGATCGGCTCGATCAGCTCGATTGCGCACGTGCCGGTGTGGAAGAACGCGAGCTTGGCCCGGGCGTCGGTCGGCTGGCCCCGGTACACGGTATGGGCCGTCTCCTGACCCGCCGTCTCGATCACGTCCGGGACGGGGACGCCGAGGACCTTCGAGAAAACCTCCCTCGCCCGGTCGATGTCGCGCACGACGATGCCCACCTGGACCACCACGTTGGAGCTGAGAGCGCCGTTCGATTCCATGGCAGGGCAGTGTACTGGATCTCCGCCGCCGTCTGGACGTCACAATGCAAAGACATGGTCCGATGGATCGCTTGCCTCGCAGCCGCGCTGCTAGCCGCGTTAGGCGCCGCCCAGCCCGGCGACGGGCTGCGCGAGGCGCGGGATGCGGTCGAGCGCGTGCAGCCGGAG
>DPBN01000107.1 GCA_003516955.1 Armatimonadota bacterium
CCGGACCCCGAGGGGGGAACCTGGCGGCCGCCGCCCGTCTGCGGCTGGGAAGCGCGCCTCGACGCGGCGGCCTGCGCGTCCAGGAGCCGGTCGTAGTCGCGGCGCCGGGCAGGGTCGCTCAGCACCTCGTAGGCCTCCGTGATGCGCAGGAACATCTCCTTGGCGTTGGGGGCCGACGACCGGTCCGGGTGGTACTTCAGCACCAGCTTGCGATAGGCCGAGCGGATCTGCTCGGCCGTGCAACTCCTGCTGAGCCCCAGCGTCTCGTAGTGGGTTTTGGCCATTCCCCGGTTCGGCGGCCTCCGCCGCGTTCCATTGTACAGTACAGTATCGGTCGGCTTCGGCTCAGATGGACTGCAGGTAGGACGCGTAGCCGGAGTAGAACGAGAACACGAGATAGCCGATGAACGCCGCCACGAGCAGGAACGCCAGCACGCCGAACAGCACGGCGTTCCGCTTGGCCATCGTGGAGGCCTCGTCCTCGTAGTACTCCGCCAGCTTCAGGAGCATCTGGTCCATGTTCCCGGTCGACTCGCCCGTCCGCACCATGTCCAGAACGACTGGCGAGAACACCCCCGCCTCGATCAGCACGTCCGAGACCATCCCCCCTTGCTGGAGCCGCTCGGCCGCGGGGTAGATGCGCGATCGGATGTACTCGTTTCCGCAGGCGTCGGCCGCGAGGAGCATGGCCCGGTGCAGCGGAACCCCGCCCCGGTACAGAGCGCCGAGGGCCCGGCCAAACTTCGCCGTGGCGAACCCGCGGACCGTGCCCGCGAACCCGGGAAGGACCGAGAGGATCAGGTCCCAGGCGCGCTTGATGCGCAGGTTCTGAAGACCCACGCGCAGGAACAGGAACAGCGCGACCAGCACCGGACCCAGCACCATCCAGGTCGAGGCCTCGGCGAGCGGGTTCTGGAGGCGGAACGGCGCGCTGGGCCCGGCCACGGCGCCGATGATGAGGTTCGCTCCGATCACGATGAGCACCGACGCCGCCACGACGACCTTGGGGTAGGCCGTCTCGCGGGAGATCATCCGGCGCAGGGCGATCTCGGCCTCCAGGTACCGCGCCAGGTCGGCGAGCGAGCGCTCGAGCATCCCGCCCTCCTCGCCGGCCCGAACCAGACTGAGCATCAGCGGCGAGAACACCTCGGGGTACCGCTGCATGCCGGCGCTGATCGGCCTGCCCGCCTCGGCGTGGTCGCGCAGCTCGAACAGGATGCGGCGCAACTTGGGCTGCCGGGTCTGGCGGGCGAGCGTTTCCAGGCTCTGGACCATGCCGACCCCCGCGCCCAGCATCGACGCGAGCTGGCGGAAGAAGAACATCAGGTGTGGCAGTCCGACTTTTCCGAAAAGCGGGCCGAAGAGGGAGGTCACCCATCCGGAGCGGGGCTCCAGCGGGGGCGCGGGTCTGGAGGCGGGAGGCGGCGGCGGGGCCTCCGTCCGCACCGTGCCGGTCGGCGCGCGCGATGCCTCTTGCAGCACCGTCACCGACCATCCCTTGGCCTGCAACGCCTGCGCCGCCGAGGCCAGGTCGCGCGCGACCATCCTGCCTTGCTGCGGCGATCCGTCGGCGTCGGTGGCGCGGTACTCGAAGATCGGCATCGGGGTCTCCGGACGTCAGAGGCTCGTGGCCGGGCTGGCCTCCAGGCGGTGGACGCCCATGGGAGGGTCCGTCGTTCGCGCCAACAGGTCGGCAACGGTCTCCAGCCGCCCTCGGACGGGCAGGAGCCAGTCCGGCGTCAGGTCGGCCCAAGGTGCCAGCACGAACAGTCGGTGGGGAATGGCGGGGTGTGGGACTTCGAGCCGCTCGGAGGTCAGGGCCAGCCTGCCATAGGCCAGCAGGTCCAGGTCGATCTCCCTGGGGCCGTAGCGCTCGCGCGGCCGACGCCCGAGCCTGCGCTCGATCGCCTTGAGCGCGTCCAGCAGGGCGAACGGACCCAGCTCGCACTCGCCGACCATCACGGCGTTGAGGAACGGCGGCTGGTCCACCACGATCTGAGGGGCGGTCTCGTACACGGGGCTCACCCTCATGCCGGCCAGCGCGGGGCGCAGCTCCATGGCCGCCCTGCGGAGCGCCTCCAGTCGATCCCCGAGGTTCGCGCCCATTCCGATCGCCACCTTGGAGCCCATGCGGCAGGTTTACCACGCTTCGGCAGGAAACCGGGAGAGGCGCGTCGAAAAGTATCCTTCGCATGAACGCGCCGGCCGCCCAGCAGCAAGGGGCCCAGGTCCCAAAGCCCCGATCGATCCGCGCCCGAGCGGTGCTGCTGGCTCTGCTGTTCCTCTTTCCGGTGGTCTACGCGACCGCCAACCAAGGCACGTCCCACATCTTCAGCCTGATGACGGCGCCCGTGGCGCTGCTGATCATCCTGGCGCTGGCCAACGTTCCGCTGCGCCGGCTCGCGCCCAAGGCCGCGCTCTCCCAAGCCGACCTGATCGTGATCTTCTCCCTGTCGGCCGTGGCCTCGTCGGTGGCGGGCGAGTGGACGAGCGTGATGCACGGCAGCGTGCACATGTTCGGCTTTCAGGCCGAAACGAGCGACTACGCGAAGAAGTACTTCGTCAAGTACCTGCCTGATTGGCTGATCGTCAAGGACAAGAACCTCGTCTTGGACTTGGACGGCGGCGGCAAGGGCCTGCTGTACGTGCTGGGCCGGGTCCCGTTCTACTTCAAGTACTACGTGGCCTGGGGCGGGCTGATGATCGCCACGCTGCTAGCGATGCTGTCGATCAACAGCCTCATGCGCAAGGCTTGGTGCGAGACCGAGCGGCTTTCGTTCCCGCTCATCCAGCTGCCCGTCGCCCTGGCCGACGAGAAGGGCGCGCTGCTGCGGTCGAAGCCGATGTGGATCGCCTTCGCGGTCATGTTCGGCATCGACATGCTGAACGGCTTCAGCTACCTGTTCCCGAACATCCCGTCCGTGCCGACCAAGACGATCATCGACCTCGGCGCGCTGTTCAAGGACCCGCCCTACAACAGCATCGGGCTGACCCCCATCGCGATCTACCCGTTCATGGCGGCGCTGGGCTTCTTCATCCCCAGCGACCTGGTCTTCAGCTTCGTGCTGTTCTATCTGCTCCGGAAGGTCACGCACGTGATCCTCGCGAGCCAGGGCTTCCCCCAGGGGGTGTTCAGCGGCACGTACATCGCGCCGGGTCCGCCGTACTTCGACGAGCAGTCGTGGGGAGGCGTGCTGGCGCTGTTCGTCGGCGCGGTGTGGTTCGGGCGCTCCAGCCTGAAGGAGATCTGGCGCGACATCGTGTCCGGTCGCAAGCCGGAGGACGGCGGCGTGCCCCACCGCTGGGCGTTCGTCCTTCTGATCGTGTGCATGGCGGTGGTGATCGGATACGGCCTCGCCGGCGAGCTGCCGCTGTGGTACTCGACGGTCTACACGGTGCTGTTCCTGATCTTCTGCGTCGTGCTGACCAGGATGCGCGCGCAGATCGGGTGCCCCACGCACGAGTTCGCGTTCTTCGGGCCCAACAGCTTCATGAACCGGTTCTTCGGCACGCGGTGGCTCACGGACGGCCAGGCCGCGTGGGTCAGCCAGGTGTTCCTGTTCATGAACCGCCTGCACCGCAACCATCCGATGCCGTACCAGCTGGAGGCCGTGAAGATGGCCCAGCTCAACCGGCTGAACCAGCGGCAGGTGTTCCTCGGCATCGCGGCCTTCTCGATCCTCGCCTACTTCCTGGCGCGCTTCAGCTACCACGCGGCCAACTACCGGCTGGGCGACCACGGCTACTGGAACGAGGGGGAGACCTACCTTCGCAACATCGTGGACAAGCGGTCCGGCCCCGACATGGTCGGCATCACGATGACCATGGCGGGCTTCGCGATGGTCATGGTGATGGACGCCGTGCGGTTCCGGTTCCCCGGCTTTCCCCTGCACCCCGCCGGCTACGTGCTGTCGCTGAACTTCGGCGTCGACTACTACTGGTTCGGCGTGCTGGTCGCGATGCTGATCAAGAACTTCGTGCAGAAGTACTACGGGCTACGCGGCTACGACAAGCTGCGCCAGGTGGGCCTGGGCATCTTGATGGGCGAGTACCTGTCCGAGATCATTTGGGTCACGTTCTCGATCCTGACGCGCCAGAGCACGTACACCATGAGCTTCAACGACCGCTCGCTCGGCCTCCAGTAGCGCCGGGCTCTTGGGCGCGAGTTCGGTTCTTGGGGCTCGGAGCGTCCCTTAGGCCGGACGGCCGAAGTGCAGGAAGAGGCGTTGCCCAGGAAGGATCAGCTCCGATTCTTGGAATCGAAGGGGCTCGCCAGGCGCCTGATCCGCCGTTCCTGGCCTGGCGGCGTCTCGGCTCGCTGCTTGGCTTGCGTAGCCGCCGCCACGTGAGCGGCCCGGCGCGCCGATATCCGGCGTCTGGTCGGCGACGCCACCGGCCGGACGCCCTTGGTTGTTTGGAGACGCCCTTGCCGCGTGGGGAAGGTGCCGGCTCCGTCGGACCGAGGCCAGCCTGAGGTCGAAGCGGTCGCTACGGCTTCCCGCCCGCTCGGGCCCCGCTGCTCCACTGCCTCTGCGCCGAGCCGGAGGGCTTCCGCTTGCTTCGATCAGCCGCAAAGACCGAGGAGGCAGGCCTGGCGCTGTCCCCGATGGTACGACCTCTTTGCGCAACGTGGGATGGCCTTCCCGTCAGGCTTTGCTGTTCCCGAAGCCCTGCGGCGGGCCGGCTGAATCCAACTCGGTTCGATGAGGCGCTCGGAGCCAGACTGCTCCCCAGGCGCCTCCCGCACGGGCGCAGAGGCTCCACATGCTCCGGGTTTCCCGGCCGCCTGCGCCAGCAACCTGGCTTGGCGTCCAGCGGGACCGTCTGCCTGCCGCGCTCCGCCCATTCGCCCTGACCCCTGGGCTCGCGCGGCGGTTCCGGCTCAGCACCGAGCGCTCATCCCTGCCGCCATGCGAGCGGCCTGGCGCCGGTCTGGCGTCCGTCGAGGACGGAAGCACCAGCCGCCTTTGGCGCCCCTCGCGTGGCCCGGGACTGCCCCCTTGGCCGGCGGAACCGGCTTGACGCCGAGCGGCCGGATCGGGTTCAATGCATCGGCTCCGTGGCGGGTATAGCTCAGGGGTTAGAGCGCCTGACTGTGGCTCAGGAGGTCGAGGGTTCGATTCCGTCTACCCGCCCCATCCCTCCCATTGCGAAGACGCCTTCTCGCGTGCTTTCTGACCATGCTCCTCGGATGCTCTCGACGAAGAGAAGCGCTCCGCCACGGAGGACGCGGTAGGGTCCCTGCCACTGATGGCACGGGCCGTTTCGTCGGGTTCTGGCGATGCTCCGGTCGCGCACCCTGCCCGCTCCCGCCTTGCGGGACGGGGATCAAGGTGAGCGTGGTCGGCGTCCTTGCCTCCAAGAGCCGGATCCGGCTCCAAGGAGGGAAAGATGGAGACGCCGACAGGCGACTGCCGCGGAGTGCCTGTGTCGCCCACCTTGAGACGTGGATGACGGCCACCCTCCTCCCACGTCGCGGTAGGGGTTCAAGGGCGAGGGCGGTCGGTGCTTTCCATGGCAGGCATCGGGCCTGAGTCCGTGGCTGCGCGGCTGAGCGCGGGCAGAAGCCGAGTTGCCCGTCGCCGGGCCCCGTGAAGACCGACCGGGCGCATTCAGCGAGAGCGCGAGCCGGCACCCTCCTCCCTTCGAGAGGGAGGGGGGAGTACGCCTCCCCCTCCCGCCCTGCGGGAGGGGGATCGAGGGGGAGGGTGGCTGGCCGGCTTCCTTCGAACCGGTCCAGCTTCTCCGCGACTGTGGCCGGACTTCCGCCGCCAGGCGCCGCATTGCCCCTCCGAGAAGCCGCCGGACGTCTTGCACCGAGAGACGCGGCCGGAACGCCGGCGGACGACCGTGCCACGGTCGCCCAGAGCACCCTCCACCCCAACCC
>DPBN01000087.1 GCA_003516955.1 Armatimonadota bacterium
GGCTCGAACCCGCCGGTCGCGTTCGAATCCTGCTCGCCGCCCGGCTCGGGCTCCGGAGCGAACGGGTTGTACGGCTGAAGAGGCTCCGGGGAAATCGAGCTCGGAACCGCGAACGGGTCGGGCGGCGCCTCCGCGACGTAGCCGTGCGGAATCTCGGCGCGCGTCTTGAGAATCTCCTCCGCCTCCTCCAGGCTCACGTTGAGGTTGCGGGAAAGCTCCTGGGCGAACAGCTCCCCACCCACGGGCACCTGCCTCGGCATGAGGAGGTTGCGACCGCGGTAGATGTTGATCCCCGTGGTCTTGTGGCCGATGTCCACCACGCACGAGACCTCGGTCGGGTCCACGCCGCTCACCGCGAGCATGCGCGCGACGGCGGTCGGCTCCACGTCGATCGCGGCCAGCTGCTTGCCCGACTTCTTGATCGCCGCGATCAGCGTGTCGACGGCGCTCTGGGGGGAGATCGCCAACACCACGTCCATGTTGGCGGAGTTCGGGTCCTGGTCCTCCAGCTTGGCGTAGGCGCTCTGGACCGTGCTCTCGGCGAACGGGATGTTGCGGCTGATCTCCCACTGCATGTGCTCGGCGAGCTCGGTGTCGTTCATCCGAGGCACCTCGAGCGTCCGCACGAGCACCGAAGCCTGACCGGCGATGGACACCACGACGTTGGGGGAGGAGGCGCCGATGGACTGCAGCAGCTGCTTGAGCGCCGCGCCCACGTTGTCGGCGTTGTACACGCCGGTGTGGTCCACGCTGTCCGCCGGGGTATCGATGACGCCGAGCGCGGTCACGACCGCCTGCCGCCCTTGGTTCTTCACCTCGGCGACCTTGATGGTCTTGCTCCCGATGTCGATGCCCAGCGCGCTGCTCAGCTTCTTGGCCATAAACCCGATCCTGCGCCTGCCTAGAGGCGAGCTAATCTTACTACCAGCCCGTCCAACCTGTCAACCAAGGCGACCCTCACCCTAGTTGGACGCAACCCGAGCGTAATTCGGTTCGCCATCCCTGGCTCTTCCGCGGGCGGCCCGTCCCGCCGCCCGCGTCCAACGTTCCTCGTTCTCACCGAAGCTACCGCGTCGCCGGGATCGGGGCGAAGCGCGGCGCCAGAGTCTGCAGATAGATGTCCGGCACACCCGCGCGGGTGCTGGTCCACACCATCCAGATCAGGCCCGGCCTGCGGCTCCCGATCGCTCCCGCCGGATCGAACGGATCCAGGCTCAGGAACGGGGAGCTCTCGTTCACGGGCTGGGCGATCGGCACCGGGAACTCCTCCTGCTCCGGCACCAGACCGACGGTGTAGGTCGCAGCGGGCACGTTGACCGGCACGCCGTCCTCCGTCACGCCCTGGAAGGCGATGGACACGCTCCGGCCCTCGTCGACGTCCGTGAAGTAGACGCGGCCGCGCGCCGGGTCGACCTGGTACGCGCCAGAGGCCCCCACCACGGCCAGCGACACGATCGTGCCGTCCGGGTTCGTGAGCACACCCGCTGGCAGCTGCACGCCGAGCCGGTACGACCGGAGATAGGGCCGGGCGGACTGCCCGCCGCCCGCGGCCGACCGGCCGTAGGCCACGAGGTACCGTGAGGTCCGAATCGAGTCGCTGTCGGCGTTGGTCACACCCGATCCGCCCGGCCGCACCCAGTAGCTCGCATCGGCGATCAGCCGGTTGTCGAACAGCAGGTTCGGTGCGGAGTGCGACGTCGTCTGGCCGGCGCCGCTCACTCGGATCGCGTACGGCTGGTAGGTCAGCAGCAACACTGCCTTCTGGTTCGGCGTCGCGGTGCCGAAGCGCACCGTCCCGGAGTTCGGGTCCAGGGTCACGCGCCCACCCAGCCTCGTCTCGAAGGTGACGATGCCGGTCGAGGAATCCACGCGCCTGGTGTTGGGCACCTCAAGGTTCGTGGCCACCCCGTTGAGGCTCTGCCACAGCTGCGGCGCGAACCTCAGGTTCCAGCTCACACCTTGGGAGCGATAGACGCCGGGACCAACGGCCTCCAGCACCTCGTTCTCGCGGGGAGCAAAGGCCGCCAGCCGCACCGGCGCGCCGTTGGCGTCCGCCACCATGCGGGCGAGGAACACCTCGCTGTTCGGCCGCCCGCGCAGCTTGCCCGCGAACGCCATCTCCAGAATCCGGGTGCCCGGGTTCAGAGTGAATCCGCCCGCGGACTGCGGAGCGCCGGTGTAGATCCGAGCCGACACGCTCGGCGACGACAGCTCCTCGAAGCCCGATCCGAGCGATACGGATCGGATCGGCGACCAGCGGTCGTCGATGTTCGCCACGGAGGGGTTGTACGTGGTGTAGGAAACCTGCGCCCCGCCACCGGTCGCGGCCGAGAAGAACACCGTCGCGCGGTCGCCGGTCTGCACCACGCTCAGGCGCGTCTTTCGGATGCCCGGGTCGTCCTTGGTCGCGCGGATCGGCGCCCCGACGGTCGGCACCCCCGCGGCAGACACGCTGACCGGAGCCAGGAAGATCCTGCTCTGGTTCGCGCGGCCGTTCAGCGTCTGCACCTGCGCCTCGCCGACGAACGCCAGATACGCCGTCCCGAGGTCGCTGCCGCTGAACGGGTCCACGAAGCCGAGCGACGGGAGCGTCGGCAGACCGAACTTCATGGTGCTCAGCACGACCGACTGGTTGTTGGCGGTGTCCACGCCGAACAGCGCGTCGGCCGCGGCTTGGTTCGGCACGTTCGGATAGGGGGCGTCCGAAGGCTGGCTGAACCAGCGGTCGGCCGTCGCCGGGACGAACCAATTCAGATCGCGCAGGTTGTTCGGCCCCGTCACCGCCGCGGGCGTCGTGCCCCGCAGCGTCGACAGGAAGATGCGGTACGGCTGGTCCGCGGGTGCATCCGCGCCCGGCTGGGCCTCGGCGAAGGAGGACCTGGGCGAGGCCCAAGCCACCAACAGGCTGCCGTTCGAAGCCCGCGCGACGGTCGGCTGCACGTTGGGATGCAGGAACCGCTCCGAGCCGGAGACGACGTCCTCCACCAGCGGAGCCGAGAAGCGCGTCGGGGCGTTCGTCAGGCGTCCCTCGCGCACCGTGAAGCGGAGCGTGAACGTCGGGTCGGAGTAGGCCTCCAGTCCCGCGCCGTACTGGTCCAGGCTCAGCGCCTGGTTCGCGGGGTACGTCGGCGTCCGCACCTCGTTGATCACGCGCATCACCTGCTGGTACACGCCGCTCGGCATGCCCAGCGGCACCGTGACGGCGACGCTCGGGAGGTACGGATCCGGCGCGGTGGACGAGAGCTTGCCCTGCTGGACGCCCGTCACCGGGTTCGCCCGCCGCGTGGCGTTCAGGTTCAGTTCCGTTCCGACCCGGTCTCCCGGCCGCGCCTTCTGAAGCACGACGTTCGGATGCGGGTTCCCGCCGTCGTCGGTGAGGATCCACCGCGAGTCGGGATCAAGGCTCGAGAACACATTCGCCGCCGCCTCCAGCCAAGCCGCGTCGTGGTTCGTGGTCGAGTAGATCGGCCAAGGGTTGAGCGGTCCGGCCAGCAGCTGCGTGGCCTTGGCCAGACGCAGGTTCAGCAGGTTCACGTTGCCCTCGTTGACCACGGTGAACGGCTTGAACAGGTCGCGGAACGGACCCGTCAGCGGACTCAGCGGGGACGAGGGATCCCACGGCGCCAGCGGGCTGAACCCGGCGCCGATCGGCAGCATCCCTGCGTCCACGACGGGCGTCTTCACCGCGAACCGCTCGTCCACATCCACGGGAGAAGCCAGCCGGAAGCTGCGGTACGCCTCCCGAAGGCCCGAGCCTAGATCCAGCCGTCCATTGCCGTTGCTATCGACCAAAACGAACATCCAGCCCGCGTATCCGGCAGGAACTTGCACTCCTGCGGAATCCGCGAGAGGAGTCGCGTTCGGGGGCTGAAACCTTGGAACACGGACCTCAAAGTCGAACGGCGTGAGATTCAGCGTTCGCTGCGCTGGCACCGGATTCGCCTCATCCGGAAACGACGGAGGGATGAGGCTTGCCCCGGAGAACAGCGGGTTCTCCGCCGTTCCGAACGCAGAACGCGTCACCCTCACGGCACTCGCACCGATGTCCGGATAGTCGAGACTGTCGTTGGGGAATCGCGTCGGTAGGTCCTCGTAGCCCGGATACAGGTTGGGATCCAGAGGATACAGCACAGCGCTTGAGTAGCCGAGCCAGTTCAACTGCCTGGCCTCTACTCGCACGTTGTCGAGGCCCCGTCCTGGTCCACGCAACAGCCGCATCAGACTGCGGTCGACCACGGAGATCGTCACCCCGCCGCTCTGCCCGTGAGCCACCAGCCCCACGCTCGCCAGGAGGCGGTTCTTCTGCGTACCCGGCACGTTGGAGCCGTTGATCAGGTTCTCGGCGTCGGACGGGTTGACCGAGTATCCGACGGTGCGGAGGGCGTCCGCCGGGGTGGTGATGACCAACGCCAGCGGGTTCGCCACCTTGAACGCTCGGACGGAGTTCGCAGGATCGAGGTTGACCGTCTGCTGCTGGCCGTTGTCGTTCAGCGATCGGGTCGTGATCGTCGCCGTCACGCTCCCGTCGCCAGGGGGCATCGCGTTCGCGCCGCCGGGCTGGATCGCGAAGTCGATGACCGCGTACCCGTCCAGACGCGTGCCGTCCGTCGCCGTGGGCGGGTTCGAGCCCGACACGGTCGGGAACTGCCGGCTCTCCACCGAGATGGTGCGCGCCGCGGAACCCTGCCCGGTGAACAGGAAGTTCACCGTCGGCGGAGGCACACTGTCGCCGTCGGGCGTCTGCGTGGCGTGCGGATAGCGGTAGACCAGCACGTAGATGCGCTCGCCCCACTCGAACGCGAGCGGGCTGCCGCCGACCTCGGTCGCCGCGTCGGCGGCGGCGTAGTCCATCGTGCCAGCCCGCAACTGCCGGTAGGTGGCTTGGTCGATCAGCTTGATCCGGGCGTTCCGGAAGTTGTCCGCCACCGGGTTGTTCTCGACCACTCCGTCGGACCCGGGCGGTTCGCCGGGCGTCAGCAGACCGACATCGTCGTTGAAGGCGTACAGGAAGCCCCTGGTGTCGGCGACGGTCAGCCAATTCCGGCCTGCCGAGGCGTGGCCGGACAGGCCTCCTGCCAGCACGTACTCCCAAGCCCTTCGGCCGCCGTAGCGGTTGGTGGCCGAAGCCTGGGCGAACAGCGCCACGAGGCGGCCCTCGGCGGTTGGAACCAGCACGCACGGCACCGGGGTGGCCGTCAGCGTCCCAACGTTGTTCAGCACGCGGAGTGTGGTGAAGGTCAGGCCTCCGCCGGCGAAGCTGGTGGCCAGCTCCGACGTCTGCCAACGCACGGTGGCCGAGCCGCCCGATCCGTTCGCGTCGAATGCGTAGACCGTGCCGTTCTCATTCGCGGCGAACACCGTGTCGGGCTCGCCCCCGCCCAGCAGGACTCCCGGTACCGCAGTCGGGCTGGCGACCCAGCCGTCGGTCGGCAGGGCGCTCGTCCCGCTGAACCGCCAGACCACCGTGCCGTCGTCCGCGTTGAGGGCCAAGAACTCCCCGTTCGCCTCGTCGACCTTTGGCAGCGTGCCGACGTACACCTTTCCGAACGCAACGGCCGGGGTCGACACGATCTCCCCGAGCGTCGGCTGGTCGAGCGCGGGGTACTGCCACCGCACCGTGGTCTTCTTGCCGCTCGTCCCGCGGGCGTCCAGCGCGTAAATCCTTCCCTGACGGGCCGGAACGATGATTGTCGGGCCGGAGGCGGTGTCGGCGTAGGCGATCGACCCGAGGAACGATCCCAAACTGGAGGTCTTGGAGGTCGACGGGTAGTCGTCCGGCCAGGTCCACACGCGGGTGGTGGTTCCGGCGCGGCCCGTGGCGAGGTTCATGTCGCCCCGACCGGCCATGTCGATGCAGTAGACCCGACCGTTGGAGGCCGCGACGTACAGGTAGTCCTTGCCGTCGATGCGCTTGACCAAAGCCGAGGACAGGTCGAAGCCGGTCGGCATTTCGGCCACGGGGCCCGCTCCGTCCTCGCCGTTCGTCTGGTTCGGGTCGGACCAAGACGGGTCCAAGGGGTCTCGCAGGCTCGGATAGGCCCACAGCACCCGCGGGCTGCCGCTCGCCTGCGACTCCAGGCAGTAGATCCGCCCGTCCTCCGAGGCCACCAGGGTCACGTCGGTCGCCACCGGCGGGTCTCCGGGCGCCATCTTGATCAGAGCGCCGTTGACCTGGACCGGCGTGGACTTGACCGCGAGGTCCGGCCCGCTGTTGAACGCGATAGCGTCCGCGTAGGCGAGCCGACCTTCCAGAGCGTCGTTCGCCTCCGCGCTGTAGTTCAGCACGCGCACCTGGAGCGGAGCGGTCGAGCTATGCCGGAACCTGCGGTTGCCGATGCGGACCCACCTCGACTGCGAGTCCTGGTTCACCTCGACGTCGGTGACGGTGCTGCCCTCGTGGATCTCCACGATGGTCTTGCGGGCGAACAGCTGGCCGCCGTTGCTGCCCGCCAGCCACATGCTGATCGCGTACTCCCCGGCGGGCAGGTTCGGGGTGTAGCGCACGTCGGTCGCGGAGGCGCGGCTCGCCACC
>DPBN01000337.1 GCA_003516955.1 Armatimonadota bacterium
CCCCCCCCGCGCCCCTGACCGGCGAGTCGCCAAGGGCCGCGTCCGATGCGCTTGCCCACCAACCGTAAGCCTGGAGCATCGCAGGACCCTGTGACCCCCGATGCGTACTCTCTCTCAGCCGCTTCGCCCCGCCGGCACGGGCGTCCCTGGCGGGGCCCCTCCCTCCAGGTCTTTCCGCTCCAGAGTCAGCCCTCGGTCCGTTTCGGTCAGGATGGAGGACGCACGAAGGCCGATCCGCGACGACACCCAGGTTCAGCAGACGGCGCCGACGACGAGCGGCCCGAGAGACTCTCGTCCATGGTCCAAGGGCAGCGCTTCCCGGACCGCTCCTCTCCGATCCCCGGCCGCACGCCCGGGGCCTGGATCGCCGCGAACGCCGCCACCCCGATGGGCGTGCAAAGGCTCCGTCGGAAAAGCCAAGATGCGGTGGCATCGCCAGAACCACGACGCCGTCGAACCCAAGGCTGGCGGCCACCAAAGTCGACATGAAACCGAGCAACCGCTTCGAAGTCGTCGAGCACGAGGCCGACCTCTGCGTGGTCGGCGGAGGGATGGCCGGGCTGTGCGCGGCCGTGGCGGCGGCGCGGAACGGCGCCCGCGTGGCGCTGATGCAGGACCGCCCGGTGCTGGGCGGCAACGCCTCCTCCGAGGTGAGGATGAACATCGGCGGCGCGCACGGGCCCGACAACAAGGAGGCGGGCATCCTCGAGGAGATCATGCTCGACAACTACCGCCGCAACCCCCGCCTCAACTACCCGATCTGGGATACGGTGCTCTACGAGAAGGCCCGCTTCCAGCCCGGCCTCACGCTTCTGCTGAACTGCACGTGCAACGAGGTCGTGGCGCACGGGGACCGCATCGAGCGCGTGCGCGGATGGCAGCTCACCACGCAGACCTGGCACGTGGTGAAGGCCCGCTTCTTCGCGGACTGCTCCGGCGACTCGGTGCTGCGCGTCTCGGGGGCGGAACACCGCTGGGGCCGCGAGAGCCGCCGGGAGTTCGGCGAGTCCCACGCGCCCGAGGCCGCGGACCGCAAGACGATGGGCAACTCCATCCTGATCCAGCTCCGGGAGATTCCCGAGGAGGCGCATCGGCCCTTCATTCCCCCGAGCTGGGCCAACCGCTACGACGAGAGCAGCCTGCCCAAGCGGCCGCTGAGGCCCGAGGGACACAACTTCTGGTGGCTGGAGGTCGGCGGCACCGGAGACACCATCGCCGACACCGAGGCCAACCGCGACGAGCTGCTGAAGATCGCCTTCGGCGTCTGGGCCTACATCAAGAACCACCCGGACGGCCGAGGCCGGCGCTGGGAGCTGGAGTGGATCGGCGCCCTGCCGGGCAAGCGCGAGAACGTGCGCTACGTGGGCGACCACATCCTGACGCAGAGCGACGTCGAGGCCGGCGGCCCGTTCGACGACATCGTCGCCTACGGCGGCTGGTCCATGGACGACCACAACCCGGCCGGGATCCACTATCTGGGCGAACCGACCATCTTCCACCCGGCGCCGTCGCCCTACGGCATCCCGTACCGCTCGCTCTATTCGCGCAACATCGCCAACCTCTTCTTCGCCGGGCGCAACATCTCGGCGACGCACATGGCCCTGAGCTCGACGCGGGTGATGGGGACCTGCTCGCTGCTGGGCCAGGCCGTCGGCACGGCCGCCGCCATCGCCGCGCGCCACGGCTGCACCCCGCGCGAGGTGTACCGGCGCCACCTCCGGGAGCTGCAGGAGACGCTGATGGACGACGATTCGTGGTTGCCGGGGCGCCTGCGTCCCATCCCCGAGGTCTGCCGGGGGGCGCGGCTGGTCGCCTCGGCGGGCGACCCCGAGCCGCTGCGCAACGGCATCGACCGGTCGCTGGGCAAGGACGACAACGGTTGGTGGGCGCCCCCCGGCGAGTCCGTCACGTACCTCTTCGACTCCACCGTGAAGCTCAGCCGCGTGCGCCTGGTGTTCGACAGCGATCTCCACGACACCAAGCGGATGCCCTGCTCCTACCCGCTCGCCGGCTACGAGGCCAAGATCCCGGCCATGATGACGCGCGCCTTCGATCTGGAGGTTCTGGACGGCTCCGGCCGATGGCGCCTTGCCTTTCGGGAGGAGAACAACCACCAGCGTCTGGTGAAGGTGCCGCTGGAGGCCGAGACGGCCGGCCTGCGGCTGATCCCCCGCGCCAGCTGGGGCGGAGCCAAGGTGCACGTGTTCGCGTTCGACGCCCGCTGACCGGCCGATTGCCGCCAGCCCCCTCGGGCGATCCTCCGGCGAGCGAAAGTTCCGCTCCACGGGCAGACGTGGGAGGAATGCGGCTCTCCCGGGTCGGGTCTGGCGCCTCACGCCTCCCAGTGCGCGCTTTCCGTGCAAGGTGCTGGCGTCTCGGGGCAACCCCCCGGGCTAGGAGTTGAAACGAAGCGGGGCGAAACGGCGCGCTCCCACTGATCTGGGCAGGGAGTCTGGCCGCTCGGGCCAACTCATCCCTAGACCCCGCCTCTCGTCGTTGCTGATTCCGTGTCTACTCGTCCGAGGCAGG
>DPBN01000095.1 GCA_003516955.1 Armatimonadota bacterium
GGCAGCGGACAACCCTCGGGAAGAACCCCCAGCCGATAGCCGCCGAGATCCGTCTGGTCGTCCACGAAGTCGAACTGGACCGAGCCCTCCGTGAAAGCCCGAAGTACGCCAACGTTGGCTTCGGGCAGTCTGGACCCAGAGTCCCACATCTCCGCGTGCAGGACCGCGGCCTCCGCCACGCGTTCTGAGCCGTCGGCGTAAGGCTCCAGAGCCTCCACCGCCCGAAACGCCGCGCCGATCCGGCGATAGGTCTCCGCGTCCAAGCGGCCTCGGGGGTGGAGCTGGTCTCCCACGCTGCACGCTCCGCCCATCGCCACGCTCTGCACGCACTCCAGCTCCAGCGCGGCCGCCGACTTGTAGCTCTGGAAGTGCCCCCAGGACTCCGAGAACTTCCCCGTCATGCCGACGATCGGCTTGCCGAGCGTGCGGGCGTAGCGGGCAACGATCGGGAAGTGGGCATAGCCCCATCCGCCCGTGGGCAAGGACTCCAGCTCGAGGTGCGTGACGGTGTCGAGCCGCGACCGCACGGACGGCCCCACGTGCCCCGAGTTGTGGAACACGAGCAGGTCCGGGGAAAGCGAGCGCACCAGATTCGTGAGCCTCCGGCAACAATCGTCGACCAGCCTGCGCCGCATGGCGTCCCGATGCTCGGGGCTCTCGGGGTCCCAACCGAGCTCGTCGAACAGGCGCAGGGACCACGGCCCGTGCACGCCCGCGGCGTAGAGGATGTCGAACCAGAACCCGTCGCAATCGCCACCCAGGACCCGCCAGACCTCGCGCACCTGCCGCTCGACGACGTCGAGATAGGGAGAGGCGAAGTCCAGCTTCTTCCACCCGGGCTGAAGGGGAGCGGCCCCCTCGCGACGACCGTCCTCGTGGAGTTCGATCCAATCCGGGTGCAGGCGCGCCTGCAGCTCGTCCCAGCCCACCGAGACGTACACCGGGCACCGGATGCCCCGGCCGTGCAGCGCCTTCGCCTGCTCGACCAACAGGTTTCGGCGGAGGCCAGGGTGCTTCCAGGGCAGCTCGCTGTCGAAGTACAGCCAGCCGTGGTGACACTTTGCGAACACGTTGATGCTCTGCACGCCGGCCTCCGCCAGCGTGGCGGCGAACTCCTCGGGATCGAACTCCGAGGCTACGTCGGGAATGTGCTCGGAGGTGTGGAAGTCCAGATGGATCTGTCGCAGCGGCAGTTTCGGAGCCACGCCTCTCCGTTCGCCGCAGGCCCTAGGCGGTCCTGCCCGAAGCATGGTCCTTTGGACCCAATCCGAGCGCCTGAGGTTGCGCGGAGGGACGCCCGGGACCCGGCAAAACAGCAGGGCTGCGGGTCGAAACGTTGCGAAAGACCGCGCAACGTGAAACGAACGAGGCGCGAAAAAGCGTCTGTATTAAGGCTGTGGCACGATGCGTGCCGCAGGACGACCCAGACGGGTGGCAACGTCGCCGCCTGCGGAAATCCCCTTGGCAGGGCGCGAAAGTTGTGTTAACCTGAAAGCGTCTGCGATGAACCCCAGACCTTTCCAGTATCCCGTCCAACTACCTGCTCCTGTCAAGAGGGATTCAACGCGAAGACGTAGAAACCCGTAGGAGCAAGAAGAGTTTTGAAGACGTTGGAGGTATTGACAGACATGCCCTCAGACCCCGGTTTGTCCGCACCTAAGCGCGGTCGGGCCATCACCGTTCGGAACCCCGCCAGGCACGCCTACATCGAGGGCGTCGGCGGGCTGGTGGACGACATCGCTGCGGAGCCGGCTGAAGACGAGTTGCTGGAGCTGGAGACCGACGACGAGTTGGACGAGCTCCCGGAGGAGGTTGTTCACGACGACTCCGAAGAGCTCGAGATGTGGATGCGCCAGACGCGGCGCGCCTCGCTTCTGACGCCCGAGCAGGAGGTCGACCTCGCGGTCAAGGTCATGGCGCGAGAGCTCGCCCAGAAGGGCAAGCACAACGAGCTTCTGCGGCTGCTCCAGCGCGAGGACGTCGGCCAGTACGGCAAGCCGAAGGAGCTGACCCCGGAGATTCTCGAGCGCGTCGAGCGCGAGGGGGTGGAGGCCAAGCGCCACCTGATCGAGTCGAACCTGCGCCTGGTGGTCAGCATCGCCAAGAAGTACAACGCGCGCGGCATCCCGCTGGCCGACCTCATCCAGGAGGGGAACCTCGGCCTCATCCGCGCCGTCGAGAAGTTCGACTGGTCGAAAGGGTTCCGGTTCTCGACCTACGCCACGTGGTGGATCCGCCGGGCGATCGCCCGCGCGATCATCAACCAGGGCCGCACCATCCGCATCCCGGTTTACGTCGCCGAGCTGATCAACAAGGTCGTCAAGACGGCCGGCCGGCTGCAGCAGGAGTACCAGCGCGAGGCCACCGAGGAGGAGATCTCGCGCGAGGTGAACTTGAGCGTGGACCGCGTGCGCGAGATGATGCGCGTGGCCGTCGAGCCGCTCTCGTTGGAGACGCCCGTCGGCGAGAAGGACAACAGCTCGATCGGCGACTTCGTCCAGTCGACCAACATGCCCACGCCCAGCGACGTCACGTGGTCGCTCATCCGGCGGGAGGAGATCGACAGCATCCTCGGACGCCTGACGAGCCGCGAGCGCGACGTCGTCCGTCTCCGCTTCGGCCTAGACGACGGCAAGGCCAGGACCCTCGAGGAGGTCGGCGCCGAGCTGAACGTGACGCGCGAGCGCGTGCGCCAGATCGAGCTGCGGGCGATGAAGAAGCTGCGGCACATCGGTCAGGAGCTGACGGCGCAGGGGTTCTCCATCACCTCGCCGCCGAACTAGCCCCTCGGCTCTCAGGAAGGCA
>DPBN01000404.1 GCA_003516955.1 Armatimonadota bacterium
AGCCTGCGGGCGACCGGCGAGGGGCACATCTCCTCGATCGTGTTCCGTTCGGGCGTGGTAGACCGGAATGGGGACATCCGCATCGACAAGCCGACGCGATTCGTCTCCGAGGGGAGGCTGAGCCCCGCCTGCCCGTTCCACAAGGACCTCTTCGACCGCAAGCTGCAGGAGCTCGGCTTGGGCGACGACTTCGCCCGGCGGGTGCTGGACCGCCTGCCGGAGCGCTTCACCGACGACCAGCTGGCGCAGGCGGTGGATGCGGAGCAGCCTTGGACGGACGACGAGAGCGAGCGCCGGGCAGAGGCCGTGCTGACGGTCGCCCATTCGAACTGCAGGCTGACCTTCGACCCGGAGACCCCGATCTCCGAGCGGGTGTTGTTTCCGGTGTTCCCAAGCCAAAGGAACGGCATCGAGGATGCGCGGTTCGTGCTGTTCCGCGAGGACGACGGCGCGCGGCGGTATTACGCGACGTTCACGGCCTACGACGGGCGAGTGATCGTCCCCCAGCTGCTGGAGACGGACGACTTCGTGCGGTTCGACCTCTGCACGCTGAATGGCCCAGCCGTACGCGACAAGGGCATGGCGCTGTTCCCAAGGCGAATCGGGGGGCTCTACGCGATGCTCAGCCGCCAGGACGGGGAGACCATCCGTCTCATGTGGTCGGACAACCCTCACTTCTGGTACGAGTCGGTGCCGATCGTGGTGCCGCAGGAGCCGTGGGAGGTCGTTCAGCTGGGCAACTGCGGCTCTCCCTTGGAGACCGAGGAGGGATGGCTGGTGCTGACGCACGGCGTGGGGCCGATGCGGCGCTACTGCATCGGCGCGGTGCTGCTGGACCGCGAGGACCCCTCCAAAGTGGTCGGGCGGCTGAGGGAGCCGCTGCTCGCCCCCGAGCCCGACGAGCGGGAAGGGTACGTGCCGAACGTGCTGTACACCTGCGGCGGCCTGCTCCATGGGCCATGGCTGATCCTGCCGTACGCCGTGTCCGACACCGCGACGCGGTTCGCCAGGGTGCCGCTGCGCAGGCTCTTGGAGGCCATGCTCTAGGCGGCATCGGATTCGGGCGGCTCCTTCGCTGGAAGCAGGCGGTACTGCAGCATCGCCAGGAGCAGGAGCGCAGCGGCGGTCAGTGCAGCCGGAGGGAAGCCCCAACCGAGCTCGCGAATCGCGGTGGACACTGCGGCGGCCGCCAAGTAGCCGGGGAACACGAACGTGGAAATCACAGCGAAGGCGATCGGCCGGTCCCGCTCGTGGAACACGGTCAGCTGGAGCGTGTTGGCGCCGTTCATCAGGAGCGTGTTGCCCGCGCCGACGAGCGCGAAGGAGAGGAGAAACATCGGGATGCTGGCGCCCGCGGCCGCCAAGAACATCGAGGCGCTCAGCAGGGCGCACGCTAGGACGGCCAGCGTCCGCCCGCCGCACCGATCGCCGAAGGGTCCGCCGACGAGGTTTCCCGCAACGGCGCCGAGCATCTGGGCGCTCACGAAGCTTCCCACGGCGTCGAGCGGCGCATGGGTGACGGATCGCGCGTGGATGGCAAGGAACGGGGTGGCGACCAGCATCCCCAGGCCGAGCACGCGTGCCGCCACGAATCCCCTTAGGTGGGGTGTGGAGCGCCACACGTCGGGCAGGCGACGGATCGGGTGGGAGTCCGGCCGCTCCTGCCTGTGGTCGCGCCGGGGGCTCGGCAATTCCCGGATGGCGACGAACGCCAGGAAGGAGGCCACCAGCAAGAGGAACTGCAGCAGGTACAGAACCGCGTAGCCCCCGAATCCCGGCCACCTTGCGAGGACGACCTTCACCAGAAGCCCGCCGAGGAAGCCGAGGACCGTTGCGACGAGATTGCGGAAAGCCAGGCTCGAGCTGCGCTTGCCCTCGGGCAGAATCTTCGCGACGAGCTGCCAGAAGGCGGACAGCGTCAGGCCACCGACGAAACCGCTCACGAGCGGCGCAAGGGCGACGAAGGCCAGGGCCAGCGTCGGACGGGCGCCGGCCCAGAGGAACAGGGCGATGGACGCCGCGAGGGCCGGCAGGCGCTGGGCGATGCTCACCAGGGCCACGGGGCGCTTATAGAGCCGGAGACTTTCCACCCAGCGCACCGTCAGGATCGGCGATCCCATGAAGCCGATCATCATCATGGACGGCATCAGGCTGACGAGCCAGTTCGGACCGCCCAGCGAGCGGACGAGCGTGGTCTGGACGCTGTCGGCGGAGACCACACTCATCGCCGCACCGAAGAAGCCGCCGTCCAGCGCCAAGGCGACGTTGTTCCAAGGGAACCAACGGTCGCGGATTTCGGCGGACCAGACCCTGGAAGGGGCCGCGGGATCGCTGACGGCCTGAGCGTTCGACATAGGGAGACGCCGAGAGTGTATCCTAGACCGTCGCGCGGGGTTCTCCGATGAACCTTCGCGGCGGACTCGGCGAGGGACGGCAGGATGTGGACGATGGTTCTGGCGACGGTTGCAGGCGGCGCGGCGGGGTGGTTCGGGCCTGCGGAGGCGACGCTGGACGCCCGCTTTCCGGGAAACCCGTGGGATTCGGAGCAGAACGACGTGCGGGTTCGGTTTGCAGGTCCCGGCGGCGCGGTGGAAGAGCGGCTCGCGTTCTACGACGGCGAGCGGTGGCGCGTTCGGCTCGTGGCCAAGGCCCCGGGGCGCTACCTTGGGGAGGTCTGGCGCAATGGCCAGAAGACCGAGGCCAAGCCGATCGCACTGACGCTGGATCGGCCGCTTCCAAAGGGCTTCGTTCGTCGCGGTGGGCCGTGGGGGCTCCGCTACGACGACGGCTCGCTCTACTGGCCCGTCGGGTTCAACCTCGGCTGGCAGTCGCCTGGGTTGCCCGACCTGGCGGAGACGCTGGCGGAGATGGGGCGCAACGGTCTGGACTGGAGCCGCATCTGGGCCTGCCACTGGGACGGCAAGAACCCTTGGTGGCCGAACGATAAGTCGGTGAAGCTCGGGATCGGGGAGTTTTGGCCAAAGGCTCTGGATCGCTGGGACCAGCTGCTGGCCGCCGCGGAGAAGGCGGGGGTGCGGTTCCAGATGGTGCTGTTCCACCACGGGCAGTGGTCGACCCGTACCAACCCGAACTGGTCTGAGAACCCGTGGAGCAGGGCGAATGGCGGGTTCCTTGAGCGCCCCAATGAGTTCTTCAGCGATCCGAGGGCTAGGAAGCTGGCAAAGGCTTGGCTGCGGTACGCCGTGGCGCGGTACGGGCATTCGCCGTCGGTGCTCGCCTGGGAGCTGTTCAACGAGGTTGAGTGGGTCGACGCGGTCGCCGACGGGCAGAAGGAGGAGGTCGGTCGCTGGATGGACGAGATGGCCGACTACCTGCGCTCGATCGACCCGTATCGGCACTTGGTCACCACCAGTTCGCACCTGGACCTGCCGATCTACCGGAAGGCCGACTACTACCAGCCGCACGGCTATCCGCCGAGCGTGGCGGCCATGGTGCTGTCGGCGGCGAAGCCCGGAGACAAGCCGCTCTTCTTCGGCGAGGTTGGTCCGGGCGACCTCGGTGGCAGTCGGGAGACGCAGGTGGAGGCAGTGCGGGGCGGAATCTGGAGCGCGCTGTTCGCCCAGCACGCGGGTGCGGGGCAGTACTGGACTTGGGATCACGTCTACCGAGACTCGCTGATGCCGGAGTTCCGCCGGGCTGCCGAGATTCTGAGAGGGTCCGGGATTCTCGCCCAGACTGGCCTGAGCCTTTTGAAGCCCGACTTCGGGGCCGGCACGGGCGGCGACCTCTCCCTGAGGCCGGGGGCCGGATGGGAGCCGACGCGGCAGTTCGTCTTCGACCTGCCCCGGCAAGCGGGCGACACGGGCCGGCTCAGCAGCTTTTTCCAGGGACGCGCCCATCCAGAAATGCGGCGGGAGCCGATCCGCCTGCGCTTTGTGGCGGAGAGACCGGGCGAGATCCGTATCCGGACGATCGGCCTGTCCAACAGCGGAGGGGACCTAAGCGTGACGGTGAACGGGTCGGTGGCGGCGCGACGGAGCTACCGCCGGCGCTCAGACTTGGCGGAACCGCTGACGGCTGTGTTCCCCGCCGGAAGGGTCGAGGTGGTTTTGGACAACGATGGCCCGGACTGGGTTCAGATCGGGTCGATCGTGCTGACCGGGATCGGCGAGCGGGCCTCGGCGGTGGGGATCGGCAACGACCGCATCGCCTTGATTCGGTTGCAGCGGAACGACTCCCTAAGCGAGCCCTTGGAGCTGCGGCTGCCACGGCTGGTGCGGGGAGGGGAGGCAAACGTGGAGTGCTTCGACCTCGACTCCGGGGAGCGGCTCGCGCGTCGG
>DPBN01000407.1 GCA_003516955.1 Armatimonadota bacterium
TCCTCCACGGTCTCGACGAACACCACTCCACGGCGCTCGAAGCTCCTGACGACCCACTCGTTGTGCACGATCGCGTGGCGCACGTACAGCGGCGTGCCGAAGGCCTTCAGAGCCAGATCCACCACTTCGATCGCGTAGGACACCCCGGCGCAGAAGCCGCGGGGAGCGGCGAGCAGAATTCTCTCCACAACCAAAGCTTACCGACCCAGGAAGGGCCGCATCGGCACAGCGTCCCATCTCCTCCAACGCCACATTCAAGCCGATCTGGGGGTAAACCTGCGCCATGAAGGTTGAAAGGCTTTCCGGCTTGGTCGCGGCCGTCTGCGCAGCCGCCGTGCTCGCGGGTTGCGGGAGTTCCACAGAGTCCAAAGCGTCCGAGGAGACCCCGAAGGCGACCGGCACCCCATCGTTCAAGATCGCCGTCATTCCGAAGGGCACGACCCACGAGTTCTGGAAGGCGATCCACGCTGGCGCGAAGAAGGCCGCCAGCGAACTGGGCGTCGAAGTGATCTGGAAGGGTCCCGTGAAGGAGGACGACCGCGAGAGCCAGATCGCCGTGATCGAGGACTTCATCACCCGCGGGGTGGACGGCATCGTCGTGGCCCCTCTCGACAGCTCCGCCTTGGTGGCGCCCATCGAGGAAGCCATCGGCAAGGGAATCCCGGTCGTGATCATCGACTCCGGACTGAACTCGGACAAGTACGTGAGCTTCGTCGCGACCGATAACTACAAGGGCGGCAAGCTGGGCGGAGAGCATCTCGCCAAACTCCTCGGCGGCAAGGGCCGCGTGGTCCTGTTGCGCTACCAGGTCGGCAGCGCCAGCACTCAGGAGCGGGAGAAGGGCTTCTTGGACGCCATGAAGGAGAATCCCGGCATCACGGTCGTCAGCGACAACCAGTATGGGGGCGCGACCACCGAGACCGCTCAGCGGGCCGCCGAGAACCTCCTCGCGCCCCTGAAGAAGCCGGACGGCACCCTGAGCATCGACGGCATCTTCTGCCCGAACGAGTCCACCACGGTCGGGATGCTGCGGGTGCTGCAGGACGCCGGCCTCGCCGGCAAGGTGAAGTTCGTCGGGTTCGACAGCTCCCCGACCCTGATCGCGGCCCTGGAAAAGGGGCAGATCCACGGGCTCGTTCTGCAGAACCCGTTCAACATGGGCTACCTCGGCGTCAAGACGATGGTCTCCCACCTGAAGAAGGAGTCCGTCGAGAAGCGCATCGACACTGGAGCGACGCTGGCCACGCCGGAGAACCGCAACAACCCGGAGATCCGCCAGCTCCTGGAGCCCCCGCGCGAGTAGCCTCACCCGGCCATGCCCTTCCTCGAAATGGTCGGTCTGAGCAAGAGCTTCGGCGCGACCAAAGCTTTGGACAGCGTGGACCTCGCCGTCGACACCGGGGAGGTCCGCGCTCTCGTCGGTGAAAACGGCTCCGGCAAGAGCACGCTCATGCGCATCCTCGCGGGCGTGATCCATCCGGACCAAGGCAGGATGCGTCTGGACGGCCGCGAGTACGCCCCGCACAACCCTAGCGACGCGCGCAGGCATGGCGTGGCGATGGTGCACCAGGAGCTCTCGCTGTGCAACCACCTGTCGGTCGCCGAGAACGTCTTCCTGGGGGTGGAGCCCAGCAGGCTGGGGGTGCTGGAGCGGAACGAGCTGGAGCGGCGCACCCGAGACGCGCTCTCCCGCTTGGGCTACCCCGACCTGTCCGTCGACCTGCAGGTCGGCAAGCTGCCGATCGCTACCCGGCAGATCGTGGAGATCGCGCGGGCGGTCGCCATCGGGTGCCGCGTCGTGGTGTTCGACGAGCCGACGAGCAGCCTGACTGAGGAGGACACCGAGCGCCTGTTTGAGGTCGTCCGATCGTTGCGGAACTCCGGGCACGCCGTGGTCTACATCTCGCACTTCCTGGACGAGGTTCGTGAGGTCTGCGACACCGTGACCGTGCTGCGCGACGGCGAGGTGGTGCCGGGCGACGGCGCGGGCCGGGACGGTTTCTCGGCCGATCCTGTAGGATCGCTGTCCAACGAGGAGATCGTTCGCCGGATGGTTGGCCGGTCCGTGGACGAGCTGTATCCCAGGAGCGAGCGCCGGCCGGGCGAGGTCGTTCTCGAGGTTCGAGGCCTAACCGGGCGCCAGCGGCCTTCCGCGGTCGACCTCAGCCTGCGGCGCGGAGAGGTTCTGGGCGTCGCGGGGCTGAACGGCTCCGGCCGAACGGAGCTGCTGAGGGCGATCTTCGGCCTGGACCCCGTGGTCCGTGGCGAGGTCCGCGTGGCCGGCATCCTGAGGAGCGGGGCGCCGTTCGAATCCTGGCGCATGGGCATGGGCATGCTCAGCGAGGACCGCAAGCAGGAGGGTCTCGCGCTCGGGTTGACCATCGCGGACAACATGACCCTGCCCTGTCTGCACCGCTTCGGCCGCTGGGGCTGGGTCGACCACCGCGCGGAGGAGGCAACCGCCCGATCTTGGGCCGAGAGCCTGGGAATCCGCTGCCGCGGCGTCGGGCAGAAGGTCTCCGACCTGTCCGGCGGCAACCAGCAGAAGGTCGCCATCGGCCGGCTTCTGCTCCATGACGTGGACGTCCTGCTCCTGGACGAGCCCACGAGAGGAATCGATGTGGTCAGCAAGAGCCAGATCTACCAACTCATCGACCGCGCTGCCCTGCAGGGGAAGGCGGTTCTGTTCGTCAGCAGCTATCTGCCGGAGCTCCTCGGCGTGTGCGACCGGATCGCCGTGATGCGCCGAGGACGGCTGGCTCGCACGCTCCCCGCCTCCGAGTGGACTCAGGAAGGGATCATGGCGGAGGCGACGGGGGCATGAGACGCTCGGAAACCTGGCGCGGGGTCCTGAATACCGCGAGTCTCCTGGCCGCGTGGCTGGTGATCTTCCTCGTCTTCTCGGTTCTGAAGCCAGAGAGCTTCCCATCGGTCCGCAATCTGGAGACGATCCTCCGCCAAAGCACGATCGTGGCCATGTCCGCTCTGGCCATGACCTACGTGATCGTTTCCGCGGGCATCGACCTGTCCGTGGGCTCGATCGCCGCTTGCGTGAGCGTGGTCATCGCCGTCCTGCTGAAGGACGGCTACGGGCCTTGGACCGCGGTCGCGGTCGGGCTGGCGTGCGGAGCCGCGATCGGCCTTCTGAACGGTGTGCTCATCGCGAGGCTGAAGGTCGGGCCGTTCATCGTTACCCTGGGCACCTACCTGATCGTCCGGGGCGTCGCCAAGGGCTTGGGTCAGGAGCAGACCGTCGATCCCCAGCGGCAGGTCTGGCTGAACGACCTGCTGGGATCGCTCGGGCCGGAGGAACGCTGGCGGATCTTTCCGAACGGCATCTGGCTGCTCATCGCCCTGGCGGTGTTGGCTGCTTTGACGCTTCGGCACACGCGGTTCGGCCGGCACGTCGTTGCGATCGGCTCCAATGAGCAGGCGGCCCGGCTCTGCGGCGTGAACGTCGAGGCCACGAAGGTCTGGATCTACACGCTGAGCGGCCTGTTCGCGGGCCTCAGCGGGCTGATGCTCTTCTCTCGGCTCCGTCTTGGTGACCCTACGGCGGTCGTCGGCATGGAGCTCGAGGTGATCGCGGGCGTGGTGATCGGTGGCGCGAGCCTGTCCGGCGGGGAGGGCTCGGTGGTCGGCTCCATCATCGGTGTGCTGATCATGTACACGATCCGCTCCGGATGCGCCCAGTACGGCCTGCCGAACTGGGTGCAGGAGATCGTGACGGGAGCGATCATTGTGGCCGCTGTGGCCCTGGATCGGCTCCGGCTCCGCAAAACCGCCTGAAATCGTCGGGTTCCGGCCGAAAAAGGGTCCTACGAATCCGGTTAAGCTGTTGTAAAGTGATGGTGGCAGTTGTGCGTACCTGCCGGTCTGCGGTTGGTTGTCTCTGCCGATCGATTGGAGGTTATCCAGTGAAGAATCGAGCGTTCACTTTGATCGAGCTCTTGGTGGTGATCGCGATCATCGC
>DPBN01000287.1:0-3255 GCA_003516955.1 Armatimonadota bacterium
CGCGTCCAGGGGCCAGCCCATGCCCGCGAAGCCGCGCACCGCCGCCGCGTCGCCCCGGAAGGCGGCGTCCGGCAGCATCCGCCACTCGGTTGCACCGAGCTGACGGACGAGCGACGGGTCCTCGCGTGCCATCGCCTGGGCAGACTCCACGTCTCCCCTGCTGATGGCGCCGATCCAGCGGTCCAACGCCGTCACGGCGGAGGGGTCCGCGCCAGCCTGCTCCAGCGCGGAGGCCGCTTCCTCGTTCCCGAGCCGGACGGCCAGCCGCAGGGGCGATAGGCCGTCGGTCGGACGCACGGCCTCGGGGTCGGCGCCCGCCTCCAGCAGCCGACGGACGATCGCCCCGCTCCGACCGTTCCCGATCGCGTGGTGGACGGGGAACGAGGGGTCTTCGCGGAGGTTCCGCACCTTCGCAAGCAGCAGGTCCAGGCCGACGGGGTCGTCGTAGTCAAGCATGCGGCAGACCGCGTTCGTGCCCTCGACCCGGGCGCCTCGGTCCAGCAGCAGCCGCAGGCAGGCGTGGTCTCGGTGCTCGGCGGAGTGGTACAGGGACTCGTTGTCGTTCGGGTCGGCTCCGGCGTCCAGCAGCATCCGGGCCAGCTCGGGATCGTTCCTGGGACCCACCGCCGCATAGAGCACCGAGAGCCGGGTTGCGGGGTTCCACTCCCATGGCCTCGAGGCGTTCGGATCGGCGCCGTTCTGCAGCAGCAGCGACGCGCACTCTCGGGCGGTCTCGTTGTCCAGCCACTTGCTGAAGCAGACGTAGACCAGCGGCTTGAGGCCGAGAGCGCCGCAAGGTCGGTCGGCGAGCCGCCGGTCTGCGGCGATCGCCAGCCGTAGCGCCTGCAGGTTCCCCAGAACGCAGTGCATCGCCAGGGTCTGGGGCAGGTCGGCCGGCTTCGGTTCGCCTTCGAAGGCGGCCTTCAGCGCGCCCCTCTCCGCCGCGGCCTCGGGCGTGCGCAGGTAGGCGGCGTGCTGCCGCAGCCTCTGCCAGCTGTCGAACCCATGCTCCCGAGCGATGGCCTTCAGCGCATCCAACAGGCCAAAGTTGCGCCCCGGTTCGCGACCGGTGCGCCTCACGCGCTCCAAAGCCTCAGGCAGGCCGCCGCGGACGCCGGCTAGCAGCTCGTGGCCCTCGCGCTTGAGCGCGTTCAGGTCAGGAGTCTCGCCCAAGAAACGCTGGCTCAATGGAGGCTCTCGACGCCTTCGGCGCCGAAGATGCACAGGTTGCGGAACGCCCGGTGCGCGGCGTGGAAGTCCTCGCAATCCACGCACACCGTGTACCCGTCGAGGCGACGTACGCCGGGAAGCCGCTCGCAGAGGTCCGCCGACTCCGCGCGGTTGAACTCCAGCTTCACCTGCACCGGACCGTCGAACCGCACCGGCGCGATCCGCGTCCGCCGCTCCAGGCCCTCGCGCACCGCGGCCTCGATCAGCGGCGCCGTGGTCTCCGGAGGAAGGCACCGGGCCATGTAGCGACCCAGCCCCTCCTTGACGGCCGCCGTCGCCACGCCGGCCACCAGCTCCCGGGCCTCTGCGCATCCCGCCGCGTCGCTGGAGACCGCCACCAGCGGCACGCCGTATCGGCCCGCCAGCCCGGCGCTGAGCCCGATCTCGCCGATCTCCTGGCCGTTGAACCACAGGCGGTGCACCTGGCCGGACATCGTGTGCTCCATCACGCCTCGCGGGGTGCCCGCCTTGGCGTGGTAGCCGACCAGCACGCAGGCGTCGAACGTCTCGTCGATACCCTGCATCATGCCGTCGATCGACCCGCAACCGACGCCGGAAACCAGCTCGGCGCCGCCCTCCAGCAGGTCCGCGGTGAGGTTCTTGCTGTTTCCGTGGCTGTCCTTGACCACCACGGCGCTGGCGCCGGCGGCCCTCGCGCCGCGGATCGCGGCGTTGACGTCGTGCGCCATCATCTTGCGGGCGAAGGAGAAGTCGAATCGGGCGTTGGCGGGCCCGCCGCACTGGTCCCAGGTGGTCAGGCCGGTGATGCCCTCGATGTCGGCCGAAACGAACACGCGCATGGGTGCACGATAGCACCCCCGGACGCGGCCGGACTAGGCCGAGCGGCGGTGGTGGCTCGAGAGGAGGCGGTTGCCGTGGCGGTACTTGCTGACCGTTCGGCGCGCGATCTTCACCCCGCGCTGGGCCAGGATCTCCGCGATGCGCTCGTCGCTCAGAGGGTTTCTGGGGTTCTCGGTGGCCAGGATCTCCTCGATCATCTTGCGCACGCGCAGGGCCGGCTTGAAGAACACCTCGAACGGCACCACCTCGCCGGTGCAGATCTCCACGAACTTGCCCATCGTGGCGCGGCTGACGGTGCTCTCGTGCAGGCCCAGGTCCTCGGCCATCTTGGTCCGCGTGAGGGGGCGCAGATACTGGTATCGGCCCGTCGCCAAGAAGCCCGGCTGGCTCTCCACCAGGTAGCGGCCGATGCGGTGCAACGTCCTCCGGCGGTTGCCGAGCGACTCGATGAAGTCCTTGGCGCGCTGGACGAACTCGCCCACGTGCCGACGCTCGTCCTTGCTCGCCCGAAGGCTCTCCCTCAGCTGCTCCAGGCGGCGCCGATAGGATCGGCTCACCGTGAACATCGACGGCTCCGGGCCGTGGACGGTAACCTCCCAGTCCTTGCCGTTGAGCCGGATGGACAGGTCGGGGCGGGCAGGGGCCTCGCGACGCGGCTGCGATGGTCCGACCGTGAGCGGCGTTCCATCGGCCGGGAACGGGTTCAGCGAGAGAATCTTGGCGAAGGCGGCCTCGACCACCTCGGGCAGCACGCGGTACCGGCGGGCGATCCTGCCTGCTTGGCGGGCGGCGAGATCCTCCACGTGATTCCGGAGGATCGTCCGGGCGAGCCGGCCCTCCAGCGAGCTGTCGCCGCGGAGCTGCAGCAGCAGGCAGTCGATCAGGTCCGTCGCGCCCACCCCTGCTGGCTCGCACTGCCGCAGCCTGGCGAACGCGGCCTCCGCGTCCTCGTAGGTGCATCCCGTCGCCAGCGCCGCCTCCTCCAGCGAAACCGCTAGGTACCCGCGCTCGTCGAGGCTCTCGGCCAAGAACTCGGCCACCGGAACCAGACGCTCCGGCAGATCCGCGAGCATCTGCGCCTTGAGGTGGTCGGCCAGACTCTCCTCCGCCGAGACGTAGTCCGTCCAGTCCGGGGGTTCCTCGCTGGGCAGGCTCCGGCGGAACTCCCAGTCTTGGGACTCGGGCGCCACGGCCTCGGGCACGAGCCGCTCGAGAACGGCCTGC
>DPBN01000287.1:3374-3987 GCA_003516955.1 Armatimonadota bacterium
TCGACCGGGTCGTCGGCCTCCTCAAGCCGCTCCAACGCCGGGTTCTCCTCCAGCTCGTTCTCGATCGTCGATTCCAGCTCGACGGCGTTGAGCTGCAGAATCTGGCTGGAGAGGATGACCCGGGGATCGACCCGAACCTCCAGACCGGTTCGCAGCGATGCCTGATGCGACGGACGTGCCACGGCTTCCCTTCCTTCGTGCGATCGGGACCTTCCTGGCCCCTTCGCTCCAATGATCGGAAACGCCGCGCGGAGGCATCCCGTGCAAGTTGCCGGGTTCGCTAGTGCCGGATGCTGATCGTGCCGGGCTCGCCGGGGGCGCCGCGGACCGTGACGCAGATCGGCAGGAACTGCTTGACCACCCACACGGCCGTCAGCAGGCGCTCCGTCAGAACGGGCACGCGGAACGAAACGTCCGTCTCGGCGATCGCCGCGGTGACGAGAAGCTGGTCCGCGAGGTGCTGGTCCACCGTGGCGTCGCTGCGGAACCATTGCAGGAACTGCTCGAAGGCGCTCTGCGCGACGCTCTCGATGCGCACGCCGCGCGCGCCCAACGCCGTCGCCGAGCCAAAGCCCCGCTCGTACTCGGCCCAGACGGTGACCGACGCGCCCGG
>DPBN01000235.1 GCA_003516955.1 Armatimonadota bacterium
CGCGTGAACCAGTACTTCAATCCGAACAGCGCGACGACCGCGGCGCTGACCATCGCCAGCCGCTCGAGCGCCCCCTCTTGGGACTTTGCCGCCAGGTCGATCGCCAGCACCGCCTGCTTCGTGAGGGGGATCGTGAGGGCGGTGAGACCCGAGGTGACGGCGACGCAGACCAACCCCAGCAGGATCGGCTTCCTCTGGGTGCGCAGCTCCGCCGCGAGCCGACGGTCGAACCGGCGGAAGAGGTTTCGCAAGGCCTAGAACTCCGCCTGCCCCGGCGCGCGGTGGAACGGAATCACGTCACGGATGTTCTTCATTCCGGTGAGGTACATCAGCAGCCGCTCGAAGCCGAGGCCGAAGCCCGCGTGCTCCACGGTGCCGAAGCGCCGCAGGTCCAGGTACCACCAGTAGTCTTCCTTGCGCAGGCCCATCTCCTGGATGCGGGCCTCGAGCCGGCTGAGGCGCTCCTCGCGCTGCGACCCTCCGATGATCTCGCCGATGCGGGGAGCCAGCACGTCCATGGCGCGGACCGTCTTGTTGTCGTCGTTCATCCGCATGTAGAACGCCTTGATCTCCTTGGGGTAGTCGGTCAGGATCACCGGACGGCCGACCTTCTTCTCGGTGAGCCAGCGCTCGTGCTCGCTCTGCAGGTCCGCGCCCCAGTACACGGGGAACTCGAAGCTCTCGCCGGACTGCTCCAGCAGCCGCACGGCCTCGGTGTAGGTGAGGTGCTCGAACCGGCTCTCCGCCACGTGGGTCAGCGTGGAGAGCAGCTCCGGCTCGATGCGCTTGTTGAAGAACTCCAGGTCCTCGGCGCAACGGTCCAGCACGTGCTGGATCACGTACTTCAGGAACTCCTCGGCCAGCTCCATGTCGCCCTGGAGGTCGCAGAACGCCATCTCCGGCTCGACCATCCAGAACTCCGCGAGGTGGCGGGCGGAGTTGCTGTTCTCCGCGCGGAAGGTCGGCCCGAACGTGTACACGTTCGTCATGGAGCAGGCGAAGGTCTCCGCCTCGAGCTGGCCGCTGACGGTGAGGTAGGCGGGCTTGCCGAAGAAGTCGTCGGCGGGGTCCGTCGAGGTCAGGTGGAACTGCGGCTTGCCGTCCAGGCCCTCGCGCGCGCCGAGCAGGGTGCTGACGGCGAACATCGCGCCCGCCCCCTCGCAGTCGCTGGCCGTGATGATCGGCGTCTGGATGTAGAGGAACCCGCGCTCTTGGAAGAACTTGTGGATGGCCCAGGCGGCCTGGTTGCGGACCCGGAACACCGCGCCGAACGTGTTGCCGCGCATGCGCAGGTGGGCGATCTCGCGCAGGAACTCAAACGACGCGCCCTTCTTCTGGAGCGGGTAGACGGCCGGATCCGCCGGGCCGTGCACCACCATCGCGTCCGCCTTCAGCTCCACCGGCTGTCCGGCGGCGGGCGACTCCACGAGCGTGCCCTCGAACGTCACGCAGGCGCCGGTGGTGGCCAGCTTCAGCGTCTCGGGGGGGATCACGCCCGCCTCGATCACCACCTGCAGGTCGCGGAAGCAGGAGCCGTCGCTGAGCTGAACGAAGGACACGCCCTTCGAGTCTCGGCGCGTCTTGACCCAACCGCTGGCCTGGAGACGGGTCCCGACGGGCTTGGCGAAGAGGTCGGCGATGCGTTCACCTGGATGGATCATGGCCGTGCTTGAAGGTACCCGACCGGCGCGGCTTGATCGGGAGCGGCCGTGGCGCGATACTGAATCCATGGACCGCGAACGAGCCGTGCGCGCCTTCCGCAGGCAACCGACCGACCGCATTCCGCACTGCGAGATCCTGTCCTGCCCCGACGCCATCCAGGCCATCACGGGCATCGACCCGTGGGAGAGGCCGCTGAGCGCCGCCCGCGAGATGGCGCGCCGCTACGCGCTCGACTTCTGGACGATGCCGACGAGCGACGACCCGATCCCCCGCCTGCCCGACGCGCCCGCGTTCCAAGAGGAGGACGGCCGAACGACCGTGCGCTGGGGCCAGGAGCGCAGCTGGCACTGGGACTGGGGCAGCCGCTTCCCGGACGTCGAGGCCTGCCTGCGCTACGATCCTCTCTCCGACCTGGACTTCCGCTGGATGGATCCCGTCGGGCTGGACCTGAGCGCGAGCGAGGACGAGCTGGTCCGCATCTTCCAGGCCGAGGTGGACCGGGTGAAGGAGGCCAACGCTGGGCTGGCCCTGGGCTACCACGGCTTCTACAACACCCTCTTCATGTGGCCGTTGCTGATGTTCGGGTGGGAGAACCTGCTCGAGATGGGCGCGCTCTACGAGGCGGAGACGGCGCGGCTGTTCCGAGACTTCGCCGAGATCAGCAGGAAGGTGTTCCGGGCTTGGGCGCGGACCGACATCGAGGTGATCTACAGCCACGACGACATCTGCTTCCAGCGTGGCCCGGTGTTCTCGCCGACCTTCTACCGCCGCCACGTGTACCCCTACTACGAGGAGTTCTGGTCGATCCTCAAGGAAGCCGGGAAGGTCGTGTTCTTCGTGTGCGACGGCAACATCGACGCCGTGGTCGACGACGTGCTGGCGGCCGGAGCGGACGGCTGCCTGAGCGAGGTGTTCACCAACTGGAAGGAGTACAAGCGCAAGCACCCCGACAAGGTCCTGATCGGCGGAGGGGACAGCCAAGTTGTGCGCACCAACGACAAGGAGGCCATCCGCCGCATGGTGCTGGAAATGACCGAACTGGGCAAGGATATGCCCGGGTACTTCTACTGCTGCGGCAACCACCTGCCTTGGGACATGCCCGCCGACGGGGTGCGCTGGTATCTGGACTTCTGCGCCGAATATGGCGCAAGATGAGCCGTGAGCCAGCTGATGATGCGCCGACCGGGCTGGGACGGCCTGCCTTCGATCCCGGATCGCCCCGAAGGCTGCGTGCTTCGGGCCGCCGTCCATGGCGACGCCGAGGCCCTGGCGCGGCTACTGAGTTCGGCGTTTCCCGAGTTCCACTGGACCGCGCAGCGCGTGCGCGAGTCTCTGCTGGACGACCCCAACGTGCCCGCGACGTTCGTGGTCGCCCGTGAGGACGGCCGCCTGCTGGCCACGGCCTCGGCCCAGAGGATCCCCGCCTACGAGCCGGACGGGTTTCTGCACTGGGTGGCCTCGTCCCCCGAGGCGCGCGGGCTGGGTCTGGGGGCCTTGGTCAGCTTGGCTGCGATGCACCGTCTGCGGGAGCTGGGGTTCCGCGCCTGTCGGCTGACCACGGACGACGAGAGGATTCCCGCGATCCGCACGTACCTCCGGCTCGGCTTCCTGCCCGTCGTGGAGGACGACACGCACCCGGGCCGCTGGCGCGCCTTGGCGGAGCAGCTGCCGGACTGGAGGGAAGCGGTCCTGGCCGCGATCGGGTCCGGCTAGGGCTTCACGGCGGCGCCGGCGACCTTCGTGCGCTTGAGGAACTCGCGCTCCTCAGGCGTCATCTTCTTGACGTCTCCGCCCGTGCGCGCGATGATCTCGTCCATGCGCTGCTGCTCGGGCGGCACCCAAGCGGGCTCGGACCGGAAGAAGAGGTACCAGTAGACCGCGCCGACCGCAACGAAGGCCAGCGCCAGAATCGCCGCGACGACCCATTTCGGCAGCTGGATGCCCATGGAGCGGAGGATACCGCCACGGACATGGAGTTCCGCCCGACAGAATGTTGCGCAAGCCCAAACCGTGTTGTATAATGGCGGTGGAAGCGCGACGGAGCGCGTTCATAGGAGGCATGATATGCGGAAACGAGCATTCACGTTGATCGAGCTTCTGGTCGTGATCGCGATCATCGCGATTCTGGCCGCGATCCTGTTCCCG
>DPBN01000084.1 GCA_003516955.1 Armatimonadota bacterium
CCTGGCGCAGGCCGCCATCGGTCCGGGCATGGAGGTGTTCTCCTCCTACTCGCGCGTGCTGCACGCCGACGGCCGGCCGATGACCGTGCGCGAAGCGCTGGCCCTCATCAACCAGACCCTGGACGAGACGCTCGCCGAACAGGAGGGCGAGTTCGACGCCGACACGCGCTGGGCCATCGCCTGGTTCGACCAGCACGGCTTCGACGAGGGCGGCTTCGGCGACGCCGAGCTGCTGAGCAAGGCCAAGAACACCAGCGTGGAGGGGCTGGTGGGCGCGGGAGTGGCGCTCTCGGCCAGGGGCAAGGTTCGGCTGCTGCGCCCCGACGAGCTGCCCAAGGACTGGGAGCCCGCCAAGGACAGTCGGCGCACCGTCTGGGAGGCCACGCACCACCTGGTGCGACGGCTGGAGGCGGGCGGGGTGCGGGCCGCGGGGGAGCTGGTCCGCCTGCTCGGTTCGGAGGCCGACGCCGCCCGCGACCTGGCCTACCGGCTGTACGCCGTCTGCGAGCGGCGGAAGCGGGCCGCCGAGGCGCTGGCGTACAACAGCCTGGTCCAGGCCTGGCCGGACATCCTGCAGGCCGCTTCCGGCGCGGACACCGGCGAGGCGGAGCAGATCAGAATGGACCTGTGACCTTGCCTGTCCGGTCGCGAACCTTTTGGGGGTAGAACGGAAGGACCATGGCCTTGACGAATCGGGACCGCGTCGGGCGGGCGCTGGAGCTGCTCGCCGAGGGGCTGAGGCCCTTCGTCGTCCGCGAGCTGGAGGCGCGGTACGGCCGCTACTGGGTGGCCCGGGCCACGGAGGGATGGGAGCAGCCGATCCAGGAGTGGGAGGACAGCGAGACGCCCCGGCTGGACGCCTACCTGCTGCTAAAGCTGCTGGGCACGAACTGGAGGGAGGTGTTCCAGGAGGTGCTGGGCTTCGCCGAGCGGAACTACGTGAGCGAGCTGCGGACGTTCCGCAACGAGTGGGCTCACGGCGGCACCTTCGACTCGAACGACGCCTACCGGGCCCTGGACACCGCGGAGCGCCTGCTCGAGGCAGTCTCCGCGCCGCAGGCGGAGGAGGTCGGGCGCATGAAGCAGGAGCTGCTGCGGGTGCGCTACGACGAGCAGCTTCGCGCCGAGCGCCGCAAGGAGCGGCAGGCCACGCTCAACCTCGAGAGCGGCTCGGCCCTGCCGGCCTGGCGCGACGTGGTCCGGCCCCACCCGGACGTGGCAAGCGGCCGCTTCCAGCAGGCGGAGTTCGCCGCGGACCTGTGGCAGGTGCACGTCGGAACAGGCCCGGAGGAGTACGCCGACCCGGTGGAGTTCTTCCGGCGGACCTATCTGACCGAGAGCCTTCGGGCGCTGCTGCGCGGCGCCCTGAGCCGGCTGACCAGCGGCGAAGGCGATCCGGTAGTGGAGCTGAAGACCAGCTTCGGCGGCGGCAAGACGCACTCGATGCTGGCGCTGTACCACGCTCTCTCCGGCCGCGCGCCCGGCGAGCTGCCCGGTGTGGAGGAGCTGGCCGCCCAGGAGGGCCTGTCCGAGCTGCCCCGGGCCAAGCGCGTGGTGCTCGTGGGAACCCGGATCTCGCCGGGCAACCCCGCCGTCAAGCCCGACGGCACGCGGGTGCGCACGCTGTGGGGCGAGCTGGCCTATCAGCTGGGCGGCCGCGAGGCCTTCGAGAGAATCCGCCTGGACGACGAGAACGCCACCAACCCCGGAGAGCGCCTGAACGTCCTTCTGGCCGACTTTGGCCCGGCGCTCATCCTGATCGACGAGTGGGTGGCCTACGCGCGGCAGCTCCACGACGACGTGCCTCTGCCCGGCGGCACGTTCCAGACGCAGTTCACGTTCGCCCAGGCGCTGACCGAGGCCGTGGCCTCTTCGGACCGGAGCCTGTTGGTGGTGAGCCTTCCCGCCAGCGATGCCCCGGTCGGTTCGCCGTCGGCCGCGGAGGACGCCGAAGTGGGCGGGACCCGTGGCCTGCAGGCCCTGCAGCGGCTGCAGCAGGCCATCGGCCGCGTGAATGCGCCCTGGAAGCCCGCGTCGGCTGAGGAGAGCTTCGAAATCGTGCGCCGGCGGCTGTTCGAGCCGATGACCGCCCCCGAGAGCTTCCGCGCGCGCGACCTGGTGGCGAACCGGTTCCGCGAGCTGTACGAGGAGCACCCGGCCGAGTTCCCGCCGGAGGCCCGCGAGAGGAGCTACGAGGATCGGATCCGGCGTGCCTACCCGGTCCACCCCGAGCTGTTCGACCGGCTGTACCAGGACTGGTCGACGCTGCCGAAGTTCCAGCGCACCCGCGGCGTGCTGCGGCTGATGGCGACGGTGATTCACACGCTGTGGGAGCGGGAGCACCGCAGCCCGCTGATCCTTCCGTGCCACGTCCCGCTGGACGAGGACCGCGTGCGCTTCGAACTGAAGCGCTACCTGCCGGACCAGTGGGACGCCGTGATCGACCACGAGGTGGATGGCGAGGACTGCCTGCCGCTGCAGGTCGACCGCGAGTCGCCGCACCTGGGTCGGGTCCACGCCGCGAGGCGCGTGGCTCGGGCGATCTTCCTGGGCTCGGCGCCGCTGGCGGGGGCCGCCAACCAGGGGCTGGACGAGCGGCGGATCCGACTGGCCTGCGTCCTTCCCGGCGAGCAGCCCTCGCACTTCTCGGACGCGGTGAGCAAGCTGGCCAAGCGTGCCTCCTACCTTTTCCAGGACGGCACGCGCTTTTGGTTCTCGACGCAGATGACGCTGAACCGGCGGGCGGAGGACTGCGCCGAAGACCTGGTCAGACACCCGGAGAAGGTGGAGGAGGAGATCCGCGCGCGCGTCGAAGCGGCGGTCAAGGGCACACAGGGTCTGAGGGTGCACGTGTTCCCCACGGACACTTCGGACGTGGCGGACAGCCCAGAATCCCGATTGGTGATCCTGCGCCCTCAGGAGTCCTGGGAGCGAAACAACCCGAACAACCTCGCCCTGCAGTCGGCCGGCAGGATGGTGCTGGAGAGGGGCCAGCATCCCCGAACTAACCGAAACGCGCTGGTGTTCCTGGCGGCGGACTCCAACCGCGTCTCGGAGCTGGAGGAGGCCGTGCGCTGGTTCCTGGCTTGGAAGCGGATCAACGACGAGGCCGAGGGCCTGAACCTGACTGCGTTCCAGATGCGGCAGGCGGAGAGCCAGCTGAAGGAGTGGGACCGCACCGTGGGCCTGAGGATCTTCGAGGCGTACCAGTGGGTGCTCGCGCCGCATCAGGACGATCCCAAGGCCACGGAGCTCGACTGGAGGGCCGAGCGGCTCACCGGGCAGGACCCGTTGGTGCAGCGCGCCCTGAAGAGGCTGAAGAGCGACGAGCTCCTGCTGTCCAAATTGGGGCCCGCACGGCTGAGAATGGAGCTGGACCGCGTGCCGCTGTGGGATCCGATCCACAAGGACCGCGTGGAGATCGCCAAGCTCGCGGAGCACTTCGCCCGCTTCCCCTATCTACCCCGGCTCGAGTCGACCGAGGTGCTGGCGGAGAGCATCGAGAGCGGCGTGGCCCTGCTCACATGGGAGAAGGACTCCTTCGCCTACGCCGAGGGCTTCGACGAACAGGCCCAGCGCTTCGTCGGGCTTGTGGCGGGGGAGAGGATCCTCCTTGACCGGGAAAACCCGCGTGGCCTGTTGGTTCGTCCCGAGGCGGCCCGGGCGCAACTGGCACAAGAGGCCGGCGGCGGAGGAACGGGGGCGGACGGAGGAACCGAAGGCGGAGACGGAGGAGGAGGGTCCACCAAGTCCGAGGACAGTCATGGCGGGTTCGTGAGGCGCGAGACGGTGGTCTACCGTCGGTTCCACGGCACTCTGGCTTTGGACCACACCCGGCCCGGCCCGGCGGCGATGAAGGTCGGGGAGGAGATCCTTTCGCGGCTGGCGTCCCTGCCCGGCGCGCGGATCGAGGTGCGCTTGGACATCGAGGCGCGCTTCGACGGCGGGGCGACCCCGGAGGACGTGCGGGTGGTCCTGGAGAACGCGCGCACGCTAGGCTTCGAGGCCTTCGGGTTCGAGGAGGAGTGACGCCTCCCCGGGCCTCTCTCGTGGCCGGAGAACGGTAACGGCGGTAACGGAGTCGGGTGCGCGAGGTGCGCGCGGGGGCGGGATAGGGTGGGAGCGGGGGAGCGCCGCCCCGCTCCGTTCCGCGGCCATCACCCCTCGGGCTCGGTTGCGGGCTTGGCGCGGCGGGAGGGTACCTTCCTCGCCAAGGCGCCGGCGCGGAACGGCAGCTTGCCGAGAAGGTTCAGACGGATGGCGAGACTCGAGGATCTGAAGACCGGCATCGTCGTGGAGGGGCTCGTGGCCACCGAGCAGGCCACCGTGCTGAACGCCACCTGGTACGGCACGGACGCCCTGCAGGTGGCTTACAAGACCGAGAGCGGAACGCTGGGCGAGACCCTCCTGTTCCGGGACTCGGAACCGAGCCTGCGCGTGGTGGAGGCGGCGCGTGCCTTCTCGTTCGACGGCGACGGGAGCCTCTTCCGTCTGGTCGCGGAGGCGCGGCGCATCCAGCTGGCCCACCTCTACGACCCCCTCCTGGCGGTCCACACCTCCGTCATCGAGCCCCTGCCGCACCAGATCACGGCGGTCTACGAGACGATGCTGCCTCGGCAACCCCTGCGCTTTCTGCTGGCGGACGATCCGGGCGCGGGCAAGACGATCATGGCCGGGTTGCTGATCAAGGAACTGATGGCGCGCGCGGACCTGCGCCGGTGCCTGATCGTGTGCCCGGGCAGCCTCGTGGAGCAATGGCAGGACGAGCTGTACCGGCGCTTCCAGTTGCCCTTCGAGATCCTCACCAGCGACCAGGTCGAGGCGTCCCGCACGGGCAACTGGTTCCTGGAGCACGACCTGGCGATCGCCCGTCTGGACAAGCTGAGCCGTGACGAGGCGCTCCACCAGAAACTGCGCGCGCCCGAGGCGTTTTGGGACCTGGTGGTGTGCGACGAGGCCCACAAGATGTCCGCCACTACCTTCGGAAGCGAGGTCCGCTACACCAAGCGGTACCAGTTGGGCCGCCTGCTGTCGTCCGTCACCCGTCACCTCCTCCTGATGACAGCCACGCCCCACAACGGCAAGGAGGCCGACTTCCGGCTCTTCCTGGCTCTGCTCGACGCAGACCGGTTCGAGGGCGCGCACCGGCGGGAGGGGCGGCGCGACGACGCCACGGACCTGATGCGGCGGATGGTCAAGGAAAGCCTCCT
>DPBN01000148.1 GCA_003516955.1 Armatimonadota bacterium
CCAGTTCGGCGAAACCTGGCCTGAGCTGCGCCGCTTCGACCCCTTTGCGCCGGACACGCCGCAGCGCTTGGCTGCGGCGCTGGAGGAAGCGTTTTAGGCTGGCGAGCCCACGATGCGCGCCTGTAGCTCATCCCCTACCCGCGGCACCACCTCGCCGATGCGATAGACCGTCTCGCCCTGCGCGCGCAGCAGTTCTTCTGCCACCTCGGTCTTCTCGGGCGCGACCACGAGCACCATGCCAATGCCGCAGTTGAAGACGCGCGTCATCTCGGCCTCGGCCACCTCGCCCTGCTCCTGCAGCCAGCGAAAGAGGGCCGGCCGGGGCCAACTGCCCAGATCGATGTGGGCGGCGAGCGGTTCTGGCAGGATACGCGGTACGTTCTCCCTGAGCCCACCGCCCGTGATGTGCGCAAGCCCCTTGAGCGCACCGGGCAGCTCGCGCAGCAACTCGAGCACACTGCGCACGTAGATGCGGGTAGGCGCCATCAGCGCCTCGCGCAGCGGCGTGCCATCGAGCACGAGTTCGGCGTCGCGCGCCGCATCCACGCCGTAGCCTGCCTTGGCGAGCACGCGGCGGATGAGAGAATAGCCGTTCGAGTGCGCACCGCTGGAAGCCAAGCCCAAAACCACGTCGCCGACGGCAATGCGCGAACCATCGAGGATGGCCTCGCGCTCGACCGCCCCGACGGCGAATCCGGCCAGGTCGTACTCCCCTTCGGGGTACATGTCGGGCATCTCGGCCGTCTCGCCGCCGATCAGCGCGCAGCCGGCCAGCTCGCAGCCTTTGGCGATGCCCTCGATCACCGTCGCCGCGGTGCCGACGTCGAGCCTGCCGCAGGCGAAGTAGTCGAGGAAGAACAGCGGACGCGCTCCTTGGCACAGGATGTCGTTCACGCAGTGGTTGACGATGTCCTTGCCCAAGCCGCGGTAAGAGCCCACCATCGAGGCCACCTTCGTCTTGGTGCCGACGCCGTCGATGCTGCTGACCAAGAGCGGCCGCTCACAGTCCGGGAACTCCGCGCGAAACAGCCCGCCGAAGGCTCCGATCCCGCCGACCACCCGCTCGTCGTGCGTCTGCTGGATCCGATCCACGACCGCACGCAGCGCGCGGCCCGCCTCGTCGATGTCGACCCCCGCGTCGCGGTAGGTCAGCGGTTCCTCGGGCATAGGCTCAATATACCGGAGCCGCGCCGGGCGTCACCCCCTTCGGGGTACGATCAGGCGGCTCGTGGGAGCCGGTAGCTCAGTCGGTAGAGCAACGCCCTTTTAAGGCGTGGGTCCTGGGTTCGAGCCCCAGCCGGCTCACCACGGGCACCCTTCCGCACTAACGCAGCGCGTCGGCCTCGTCCGTCCGCTCCCAAGGGAACGCCGGGTTGCCGAAGTGCCCGTTGCGCGCCGTCGGCAGGTACCTCTGCTCCAGCAGCCGCAGATGCTGGATGATGCCCTTGGGCGAAAGGTCGAACGTGTCGCGGACGCGCTTCTCGATCAGCTCCGGATCGACCTTCTCCGTGCCGTAGGTGTCGATGTCCACCGACACCGGCTGGGCCACGCCGATCGCGTACGCCAGCGACACCTGCGCGACGTCGGCCAGGCCCGCCGCCACGATGCACTTGGCCACGTGCCGGGCCATGTACGCCGCGCTGCGGTCCACCTTGGTCGGGTCCTTGCCGCTGAAGGCGCCTCCGCCGTGCGTGCACATCCCCCCGTAGGTGTCCACGATGATCTTGCGGCCGGTCACGCCGGTGTCGCCCTGGGGGCCGCCGATCTCGAACACGCCCGTGGGGTTGACGAGGAACTTGGGCTGATCCTGCACGTACTCGCTGTACGTTTGGAGGACCGGCTCCAGAACCCTCTCTCTCAGGATGTCGCGCACCGCCTCCTGGCTCAGGCCCGGGGCGTGCTGGTGCGAGATCACCACGGTGTCGATGCGCTTCGGCTTGCGCCCCTCGTAGACGATCGTGACCTGGCTCTTGGCGTCCGGCCGCAGGCCGAGCGAGGGGTGCTTCTTGCGCACCTCCGCCGCCTGGCGCATCAGCGCGTGCGCGATGGCGATGGGCAGCGGCATCAGCTCCGGCGTCTCGTTGGTGGCGTAGCCGAACATCATGCCTTGGTCGCCCGCGCCGCCGGTGTCCACGCCCTGCGCGATGTTCTTCGACTGCTCCTGAATGCCGACGAGCACGCCGCACGTGTTGCCGTCGAAGCCCAGGTCGGTATCGGTGTAGCCGACGTTCTTGATCGTCTCGCGGACGATTCCCTGGATGTCCACGTAGCCCTCGGGCAGGCGGACCTCGCCTGCGACGATGCACAGGCCGCGGGTGAGCAGCGTCTCGATCGCCACGCGGGTGTTGGCCAGCACGCCGTCCGAGCTGCCGGTCGTGCCGCGCTCGCGGTCCTGGTTGCGGGCTTCGTCGAAGAAACCGTCGAGGAGCGCGTCGGAGATCTGGTCGGCGAGCTTGTCGGGGTGTCCCTCGCTGACGCTCTCCGACGTGTAGAGGCGTTCGGCTTTCATTCCGTCGGGAAATGTACCTCAGCGGACCCCGCCGCACCCCGGCGCGGCCCGGAGGCCGGCTCGCCGCGTGAAGCCGCAAGCAGGTCGCGTGGCAAGACTGGCAGCAACGATCAGGAGCGCCTCCTTTTGCCGCGGACGACCACGCTCACTTCGACGACGTCGTACCCCTCGATCCTATCCAAGCCTTCCACTCTCAGGGAGTCCGCTGGCAGGTCGACGATCTCCCCGCTCTCGACGTCGACCAGATGGTGGTGCGGATCGGGCGTCGGGTCGAACACCGCGATGCCTTCTCGGAGCGTCTGCCGCCGAACCAGACCCTTCTCGGCGAACAGGTTGAGTGTGTTGTACACGGTGGCCCGGGACACCGCCGGCCACTTGCGTCGCACCAGCCTCAGAACGTCGTCCGCCGTCGGATGAGTCCCCTTGGCCTTCGAGAGGCACTCGGCGACGAGCAGACGCTGGGGGGTCGGCTGGATGCCGCGCTCCCGCAACCGCTGCGTCAACTCGACCAGTGGGGCTTCAACCACAGTGTAAAGGAGTTTACACGCGGCTCACACCGGCCCCCCGGCCCGGTCCCTTCAGGAACGGACGAGCGCTAGGACCTCTTCGGTTTTCTCGCGGAGCAGGTCCCGATCGCCTCGGGTCTCCACGTTCAGACGGATCACCGGCTCGGTGTTCGAACCTCGCAGGTTGAACCGCCAGCGGTCGTACTCCACGGAGAGGCCGTCGATCTTGTCGATCTTGCCGTCCGAGTAGCGCTCCTCCACCTTGCGCAGGGTCCCCTGCACGTCGGCCACGTGCGAGTTGATCTCGCCGGAACACGGGAAGCGCTCGATCATCTCGCCGACGAGCGTGCCGAGCGACTGGCCCGACTTGCTCACCAGCTGCGCGATGAGCATCAGCGGGATCATGCCGCTGTCGCAGAACCAGTTGTCCCGGAAGTAGTGGTGCGCGCTCATCTCCCCGCCGTAGGTGGCGTTCTCGGCGCGCATCTTCTCCTTGATGAACGCGTGCCCGCTCTTGCAGATGACGGCCCGGCCACCCATCCGCTGCACGACGTCCAGGGTGTTCCAGATCAGACGCGGGTCGTAGATGATCGTGTGGTCCGGGCTCTCGGCCAGCAGCGCCTGGGCCAGCAGTCCGACGATGTAGTAGCCCTCGATGAACGCCCCGGTCTCGTCGAAGAAGAAGCAACGGTCGTAGTCGCCGTCCCAGGCCACGCCGAAGTCGAACGGCTCCCCCCGTCCGTGCGCCTCCCGCATCAGCCGCTCCACCCCCTGCCGCGACTCCTCGAGGATCGGGTTCGGCACTCCGTTCGGGAAGCTGCCGTCGGGCTCGAACAGGTGCGGCTCGATCCGCAGGGGCAGGTGGCGCGCCAGGGCGTTCATCGCCACCCCCGCCGCGCCGTTGCCCGCGCTGGCCAAGATGCGCAGGGGCTCCATCGAGGCGGGGTCGCCGAACTTCAAGAGGTGCCGGACGAAGTCCGGGTAGGCGTCCAGCTGGGTGGTCGAGCCCTTGCCGGACCGCTCCCACCGCTTCTCGAAAGCCCGCCGCTCGATCTCCAGCAGGCCGCTGTCGCCGCTGATGGGGCGCGACTCGGCGCGTACCATCTTCATGCCGTTGTATTCCGGCGGGTTGTGGCTCGCCGTGATCATCACGCCGCCGTCGAACCCGTAGTGGCCGGTGGCGAAGTACACCATCTCCGTTCCGACCATGCCGAGGTCCACGACGTCCACGCCGGCGTCGTTGAGCGCCTGCGAGAGTGCGCGAGCGAGCGAGGGGCCGCTCAGGCGGATGTCGTAGCCGACGCACACCCGCTTGGCGCCGGTCTCGTCGGCGTAGGCGCGCCCGATCGCGTAGGCGACGTCCTCGTTCAGCTCCGCGGGCACCTTCCCGCGAACGTCGTACGCCTTGAAGCACGGCAGAAACTGGCCCATGGCACGGTTCTACCCGAACGCCGGGTGATGCGGACCTTCGGTCCGACGGCCCACCCGGTATTTCTACCAGTTTCTCAACTGTCTGTCCAATCCCGGTCGTTTTGCCGGAGGATAATGACTTGGGAGGATCGCCGGAGCTGGCGCATCCTCTTTCCATGGTTGATGGAGCCCGTGGCTCCTCGGGCATGGCCAAGAGAGGTGGAGAATCGATGAAACGGTTTTGGATGCTGATTCCGACGATCGGCCTGGCGGCGATTAGCCCTGCGGCCGTTCTGTTCGGCAACCTCGTGAAGGACGGCAACACTGGGATGGACGGCAGCAGTCTGATCGACTACAGCAACGCCGACGACGACTGGTTCCTCGTGGCGAGGCCATCGGGC
Source organism: Armatimonadota bacterium (assembly GCA_003516955.1). GTDB lineage: Bacteria > Armatimonadota > Fimbriimonadia > Fimbriimonadales > Fimbriimonadaceae > UBA8783. The sequence continues at coordinate 4,827 of DPBN01000148.1, forward strand.
CAGAACCTGCTGGAGCACGCGGTGGTGCGGCCCGCGACCGGCTGGCTGACCGACTCGCCGGATTACCGCTGGATTGGAGCCGAGGGGGTGCGCGGCAACCCCGGGTCGGACCTGCCCGGCGACTACGTGTACCGCCTGCAGATCGCCCTCCCCGGCACGTTCGATCCCGGAACGGAGGAGGCCAGGATCCAGGGGCGCTTCGCCTCGGACAACGTCGGCTACCTGTTCCTCAAGTCCTACTCGCTCGCCGGATCGGGCTATGCCGGCAGCCTGCTGAACAACGCCGGCGCTTCGCCGAGCACCGCCGGCGCTTGGACGACGTTCGACCTGACGACGACCCCGGCCCAACTCAGCGGGTCGGCGGGCAACTACTCCCTGGACCTGTTCTTCGTCGTGAACAACGCGGGGACGGCGAACTCGAACGTCGGCCTGCTCGTGGAGTTCACCGACGCTCGGATTCAGTCCATCCCGTCGGAGCCAGTCCCCGAGCCGGCGACGCTGGCGCTGGGGGCCGGCGCGCTAGGAACAGCCTTGGCCCGACGGCGACGCCGAAGCTGATCCGACCGATCCTTCCAGACGGCGGGGCCGGGGCGTCAGCGTCCCGGCCCTTCTCTTCGCCCGCCCGCGGCGCCCGTCGCTTCAGGTGAGGAGCCCGCGGAAGTAGGCCACCGTCTTGGCCAATCCCTCCTCCAGCGGAGTGCGCGGCTCCCAGCCCAGGATGGTCCTCGCCCTGGTCAGGTCCGGCCGGCGGCGCTGGGGGTCGTCGGGAGCCGGAGGCAGGTGCACGATGGGCGACGCCGATCCGGTCGCCCGCAGCACCGCCTCGGCGAACTCCAGGATCGTGCTCTCCCGGTCGTTCCCGATGTTCACCGGCTCGTGGAAGTCGCTGTGGGCCAGCCGCCACACGCCGTCGATCGTATCGTCCACATAGCCGAACGACCTCGTCTGCGAGCCGTCGCCGTAGACGGTCAGCGGCTCGCCGCGCAGCGCCTGGGCGACGAAGTTCGGCACGACCCGACCGTCGTCCAGCCTCATCCGGGGGCCGTAGGTGTTGAAGAACCGCACGATGCGCGTGTCCAACCCGTGCACGTGGTGGTACGCCATCGTCATCGCCTCCGCGTAGCGCTTGGCCTCGTCGTACACGCCGCGGGGCCCGATCGGGTTGACGTTGCCCCAGTAGGTCTCGGGCTGGGGGGTCACCGCGGGGTCGCCGTACACCTCGCTCGTGCTGGCCAGCATGAACCGCGCGCCCTTGGCCTTGGCCAAGCCCAGCGCCTTGTGCGTGCCCAGCGCGCCGACCTTCAGCACCTGGATCGGGTACCGCTTGAAGTCGATCGGCGAGGCCGGGGAGGCGAAGTGGAACACGAAGTCCACCGGACCGTCCACGTAGAGGAACTCCGAGACATCCTGCTTGATGAAGCGGAAGCGTGGATCGCCCAGCCGGTGGGCCAGGTTGTCCATGTTGCCGGTGATCAGGTTGTCGATGACGACCACCTCCCATCCCTCGTCCAGGCAACGATCGACGAGGTGGGACCCGAGAAACCCGGCGCCTCCGGTGATGACGGCTCGCATGGCTACAGGCTACCGCAGGCAAGAGCCGTGCCAAAGCGCGACCCGCGCTATAATGGGAACCAAGCCTCCTGCCGGAACGAAGATGTTTGCAAGGGCCATGACGCGCGAGGCCGTCCGATGCCGAGAAGTCGTGCCCGAGTCCACGATCACTCGGCGCATCCTCGGAATGCGCGTCGACGCCACCACCTACGACCGCGCCACCGAACGGGTCCTGCAGTGGGCGGCCGAGGGCAGCTCCCGCTACGTGTGCATCGCCAACGTGCACATGGTGATGGAGGCCTACGACGACGACGAGCTGCAGCAGCTGGTCAACCGCGCCGACCTGGTGACCAGCGACGGCATGCCCCTGGTGTGGGGCCTCAAGGCGATGGGCGTGCCGGAGGCGGAGCGGGTGTGCGGACCCTTGCTGACCCCGGCCGTGATGGAGCGCGCCGCGCGCGACGGCGTGCCGATCGGCCTGTACGGGGGCGCGAACGAAAGGGCCCTCCGCCGGCTCATCGACGCGCTCTACGCGCGGTTCCCGACGCTGAAGATCGCGTTCGCCGCCGTCCCCCCCTATCGGCCGCTCACGCCCCAGGAGGACGCCGCGTTGGTCGGAAAGATCGTCGAGTCCGGAGCGCGCATCCTCTTCGTCGGCCTCGGTTGCCCCAAGCAGGAGTTCTGGATGGCCGAGCACCGCGGCCGGGTGCCCTGCGTGATGCTCGGCGTGGGCGCCGCGTTCAGCTTCCTCTCCGGCGACAAGCCGATCGCCCCCGCCTGGATGCAGCGGAACGGCCTCGAGTGGCTCTTCCGCCTGCTCACCGAGCCTGGACGCCTGTGGAGGCGCTACGTCCGCCAGAACCCCAGGTTCCTCGTCCTGTTCCTCTTCCAGCTGCTCGGCTGGCGCCGATACCCGTCCGTGGGCTGAGGCCGGCCCCCAACCTGCCGAAAATACGGGAGTAGACTCCCGGTCGCCGGAAGTCGAGAGGAACCATGCCAAGAGCGCTCATCACTGGAATCACGGGCCAGGACGGGGCCTATCTCGCCGAGTTCCTGTTGGGAAAGGGGTACGAGGTGCACGGCATCAAGCGCCGGGCCTCGTCGTTCAACACGCAGCGGATCGACCACCTGTTCCACGACCTGCACGAGGAGGGCGTTCCCCTCTACCTGCACTACGGCGACCTCACCGACTCCTCCTCGCTCATCCGCGTCATCGAGGAGACCCAGCCGGACGAGATCTACAACCTCGGCGCGCAGTCGCACGTGAAGGTCAGCTTCGAGGCCCCGGAGTACACCGCGGAGACCGACGGGATCGGGACGCTGCGCCTGCTGGAGGCGATCCGCATCCTGCACATGGAGGAACGCGTGAGGTTCTACCAAGCCAGCACGAGCGAGCTGTACGGCCTGGTCCAAGAGATTCCGCAGAGGGAGACCACGCCGTTCTACCCCCGCAGCCCCTACGCCGCCGCGAAGCTGTACGCCTACTGGATCGTGCGCAACTATCGCGAGGCCTACGGCATGTTCGCCTGCAACGGCATCCTGTTCAACCACGAGTCGCCGATCCGCGGCGAAACGTTCGTCACGCGCAAGGTGACGCGGGGCGCCGCGCGCATCGCCGCCGGCCTGCAGAAGAGGCTGTACATGGGCAACCTGGACGCCCTGCGCGACTGGGGCCACGCCCGCGACTACGTGGAGGCCATGTGGCTGATGCTGCAGCAGGACGAGCCGGACGACTACGTGGTGGCCACGGGCGAGCAGCACTCCGTCCGCGAGCTGATCGAGCTGACCTTCGACCTC
>DPBN01000405.1 GCA_003516955.1 Armatimonadota bacterium
CCCCCTTGGGCTGAGCACCGGCGTCCCGTCGGGCAGAGCCAGCTCGTAGTAGCCTCCCCGCTCCGCATCCCAAAGATGGGTTTCGATCCATCGGTGCGTCTCCCTGGCGAGATCCAGGGCCGTGCCGCTCTCGTCGACCCGGGCCGCGGCGCCCAGGCCGAAGAGGGCGAACGCCAGCGGGTAGGCGGCCTGAAGCTCGGCGTCCTCGCTGAGGGCGTTCCCTGCCGGATCGGTGCTCGTCCGGAACATTCCGCCGCGATCCGATCGCATGCGGGCCAGCATCTCCAGACCGTGCCTCACGATCTCAAGCAACTCGTCCTTGCGGTTTGGCCACGCCTCGGCCAGCGTCGCCGCAGACCAGACGACCCGCGATTGGAAGACGAGAAAGCGGTCCTCCTCGCCGACCGGCTGCCAGCGACGGTCGTACCCTTGATGGAAGCCTCCGGCCGGATGGATGCACCGCGGAAACCAGAGGTCGATGAGATCCTTCGCGAGGCTCGCTTCCAGCTCCTCCGCCCAGGCGAGCGCGGCCTCCCCCCTCATGGCAACCGCACCCTCCCTTCCAGGCGCTTGTCGGCGCTTGAGCCGCCAACCCAGATCGTGTACGTTCCCGGATCCAGCACCCAGCCGCCGCGCTGCGTGTCCCATCGTTCGAAGGCTCGCCGATCCAGACTCACGGAGACGAACGCGGCCTCGCCGGGCTTCAGGGAAACCTTCGCGAAGCCCCTCAGCTCCTTGACCGGCCGGTCCGCGACTCCCTTCGGCGGAACCACGTAGACCTGCGCCGCCTCCTTGCCGGGCCGTTGCCCCGCGTTTCGCACGCGAAACCGAACCGCCACCCGCTCTCCCTGCCGCCGAACGACGAGGTCCGAGTAGTCGAACCGCGTGTAGGAAAGTCCGAAGCCGAACGGAAACAGCGGCTTTGTGATTCCGCGGTCGAAGAACCGGTAGCCAACGTTCAGCCCCTCCTCGTAGCGCACGACGCCGTCCTTGCCGGGGTAGTTGCGCAGGGCCGGCAGATCGCTCAGACGACGCTCCCACGAGGAAGGCAGCTTGCCGCTCGGGTTCGTGATGCCGAGGAGGATCTCCGCCAGAGCCGTTCCGCCCTCCTGGCCCGGGTACCAAGCCTGCAGCAACCCCTTGCACCGCCCGATCCAAGACTCGGTCTCCACCCCGGCACCCGAGTTCACCACGACGATCACGTTCCGGTTGAGCCGAGTGGCCTCGTAGATCGCCCGACGCTGACCTTCGGGTAGTTCGTAGGGACGGTCCCAACCCTCTCCCTCCGAGCTCGGCCCGAAGCCCACCGCGACCACCACGGCGTCCGCGCCGCGCACCAGCCGCTCCTCGTCCGCCAAAAGATAGGAGGAGGGCTCCGGCCACCAGCCGAACCGCAGGACCGCGAGTCCCTGGTTCTCGTAGTACCGAATCTCCAACTCGTAGGACCGCCCGGCCTCCAGCCGCACCTTCTTGGTCTCCCGCTTGGCTCCGTGGTCGCTCCAGTCCTCGATCACGGGCCTCCCGTCCAGCAGCACCGCAACGCCGTCGTCCGACTCCGTGCCCAGGATGTAGGCCCCCGTCTTGACCGGTTCGATCCGGGCTCGGACGCGCACGCTGAACCTGTCCTTGGGGCCGTCCGCCACGGGCCCGCTCTCTCCCCAGTCGAAGTCGATGCGCTCCCAAGACCGCGCCGCCAAGGGCTGGCCAGCCAGACGGGTGCCTTCGAAGATCTCAGCACGGGCGTCCCTCACCGGCAGGGAGGCTGAGAAGTCGAACCTCTCCTCGGGCGAGGGAATCCGCACGACCTTCGACTCCCCGAGGAGCGCACGCAACCCCTCCAGCAGACTCACCGACCGCTCGGGCAGCGTCCAGCTGCTGCCGCCACCGCCCGTCACCGCGGGGTGGGCGTTCGGACCCATCACGACCACCCTCCGAACCTTCGATCGGTCGAGCGGAAGCAGGCCACCGTCGTTCTTCAGCAGCACGATCCCCTCCCTCGCCACGTCGAGCGCCGTCTGGCGGTTTCGGTTCAGAGAGGCGGCCGTCTGCGCCCGCTGCTGGGGCCGATCCAGGAAACCCATGGCCACGGCCATCCTCAGCAGCCGGGCCACCTTGTCGTCGATCGTGCGCTCCGGGACCTTGCCCTCTCGAACGAGCCGCAAAACCACATCTGGTCTCCAGATGTCGGGCCCAGGCATCTCCAGGTCCAGCCCGCCCTTCAGCGCGCCCTCCGCGTCGTGCGTGGCCCCCCAGTCGGACATCACCACGCCGGGGAAGCCCCATTCCGACTTCAGAACCTTGTTGTTGAGCCAGTCGTTCGCGGTGCAGTAGGGTCCGTTCAGCCGGTTGTAGGCGTTCATGACGGCCCACACCTTCCCCTCCTTCACCGCCATCTCGAAGGCGGGCAGGTAGAGCTCCCGCAGCGTCCGCTCTTCGCAGCGCACGTCGATCGAGCCGCGCTCGATCTCCTGGTTGTTGGCCGCGTAATGCTTGACCGTGGCGACCACTCCCTGCGACTGGACTCCCCGGATGTACGCGGCCGCGAGCTTGCCTGCGAGGAACGGATCCTCACCGAAGTACTCGAAGTTGCGGCCGTTCTGGGGCACCCGCATGATGTTGACGCCCGGCCCGAGCAGAACGTGCACTCCGCGTGCTCGCGCGTCGTCGCCGAGCGCCACCCCCATGCGCTCGGCGAGTCCACTGTTGAACGTTGCCGCCAAGCAAGCCCCTGCCGGGTAAGCCACCGTCGGCCCGTAGTTCCTGACTCCGACCGGTCCATCGCTCATCTTCAAACGGGGAATGCCCAGCCGTGGAACCGAACGGGTGTAGAAACCGTCCACGCCGGCCAGCAGCTCCACCTTCTCCTGCAGCGTGAGCTTCAGGAGAAGGCTCCGCACGCGAACCTCCGTCGGCTCCTCGGCCGAACGCCCGATCGCGAGGGCAAGCAACAGGCTGACTCCAAGCATGGGCACACCATACCCAACGCCTCCTTGGCGGCACCAAGGGGCTTCAGCACGGA
>DPBN01000422.1 GCA_003516955.1 Armatimonadota bacterium
TGGCGGAACGCCTTCTGCCTCTGCCAGTCGCCGATGGACGCGAGGTTGGGCTTGGCCGGGAAGGTGCGCCGGACCTCCTCGGGGATCGAGCTCGCGGTGGCGCCGCGGTCCAGGCACGTGCGGGCCTGCCACAGCAGGCGGAACTGGTAACGGAGCACCGGCAGCAGGCTGCGGATGGCCTCGGACTCGACCTTGGCCGAACCCCCGGCGAGCTTGCGCATCTGATTCAGGCCGGCGGCGGGGTTTCCGTCCAGGACGGCGTCGACGAACCGGAACACCTCCCACTCGCTGGAGGCCACCACCAGGTCCTGGACGTCTCTCGTGCCGATCGGCTGACCCGGCCGGGCGAAGAGCGCCAGCTTGGGCAGCTCCTCCAGCGCCCGGCTCAGGCTGGCCCCTGTCATCTCGACCAGCAGGTCGAGGGCCGCGGGGTCGATGCGCAGGCCGATGGCGTCGCACTCGGCTTTGATCGCGGTCCTCGCCGCCTTGGGATCGCTCTTCACGGCGAACACGAAGCCGCCCGCGGCCTGAACGGCCTTCTCCCAAGAAGCGGCACCCTCGCGACGCTTGCCCGAGGGCTCCTCGTCCGCGTCGTCGCCCGCGCGCTCCCTGCCCCCGGCGGGCTTGGCCTCGTCGGCCACCAGGATCAGCAGCCCGTGCGGGGGCACGCTCTCCGGCGTGAGTCCCTTGGGGCCGAAGGCCGCCTCGACCGACCGTTGCCGAAGCAGGTTGCGCACCACGACGGTCCTGCGCTCGGAGAGGAACGGCATCGTGGCGAGCGCGCCCAGCCAGTCCTGCCCGGAGGTCTCCCCGGCGTCGGTGACGACGAGGTCGTAGTCGTCGCCCTCCGGCGCGACGCGCTCCAGCAACGCCTTGAGGAACCGCCGGCGGGGGAACTCCTCCTCTCCGGCGATCAGCACGATCCGGTGCCGCAGCGCCTTCGCGACCTGGGAATCGAGGTCCTGCCTAGCCAACGCCGGATTATGGACCGAAAGGGCTGGGCCGCACGAATCCATCCGAGTCCGGCGGTGCACAATCTGTTTGCCGATGTTCTTCCGAAGAGTGCCCGAGGTCGCCCCGCACGAGCTCGCCGAGCGGCTGCGCGGCGAAGAGAAGCCGTTGATCGTGGACGTGAGGGAGCCTGACGAGACCGCCGTCTCGAAGCTTCCCGGCGCGCTCTGCATCCCGATGGACCAGCTTCCGGAGCGCCTGGCCGAGCTTCCCAAGGACCGCGACATCGTGGTGGTCTGCCGATCCGGGGCGCGGAGCGGAGCCTGCACGCGCTACCTGATCCAGAGCGGCTTCACTCGGGTCAAGAACCTGCGTGGCGGGATGATCGGTTGGTCGAGGGCCGTGGACCCGAAGATGCCGGTCGCCTGAGGCCTCAGACGCGCTGCAGGGCTGCCAGAAGCCGGCCGGTCCGGACCAGGTACTCCTCGTCGCCGAAGAGGCCCACGTGCACCAGCATCGTGTTGAGCCAGTAGAACAGGCGGCGCACCCGGTAGCCGTCCCGTTCCGGAGAAGCCGCGCGGTAGACCGCCAGGAACGGCTCGCCGACCGTCTCGAAGCACTCGAGGTAAGCGAGCTCGTACTCCTCGTCCGCGAAGTGCAGGGCAGGGTCGACCAGACCGCTGACGGTCCATCCGTCCTCGTGCCGGTCCACGATCACGTTGCCGGACCAGACGTCGCCGTGCACGAGCCTCGGCCTCGCCGGGTCCCCTAAGGCCCAGAGGCTGGCCATCTTGCGCATCTGCCTCGCCGCGAGCGCCACCCGATCAGCCGGCAGGCGCGGCTCGGCCAGGCGTAGGTTCTCCTCCAGCATCGGGCCGAAGACGTCCAGCCAGGAAGTCCGAGGAGGATCGCCGAACCGCGCGAATCCGCCGCTGACCTCCGAGTGCAGGCGCAGGAGCAGTTCCGCGAGCCGCCTCTCCACGTCCCAGTTCTCCCGAGGGGTTGCTGCAACGGCTCCCCAGTGCGAGCCTGGAATCCGCTCCATCAGGAGGTAGGCCGGACCGTCAGAGTCCGTGGGGGCGGCCGCCCAGGGGCGCGGGCAGGGCAGGAGCCGTCGGCTCCAGAGGTGGTCGAGCTCGCGGAACTCTCTCCCGAACGGGTCGCCGGGCTGCTCGGACACCTTCAGCACGGCGCGGGACGGCTCTCCGGCCAGACTCAGCTCGAAGACGTGGTGGATCATCCCGCCGTGGAGCCGAGTCGCCGAAAGGACGTCCGGCAACCCCGGGCAAGCGCTTCGGATCTTGCCCAGCAGCCGGTCCCAGCTCCAGGTCGCCGCGGGCAGCATGCTCAGTCGAACAGCGACCTGGCGAACTCGTCCGGCTTGAAGTCCTTCAGGTCCTCGAGCTTCTCGCCGACGCCGATCAGCTTGATCGGGACCTTGAAGCGGTCGTAGACGCCGATCAGCGCGCCCCCGCGGGCCGTGCCGTCCAGCTTGGTCAGCACCAGGCCGGTCACGCCCGCGTGCTTGATGAACTCCTCGGCTTGGCGAAGCGCGTTCTGGCCGGTGTTGGCGTCCAGCACCAGAAGCACCTCGGTGGGCTTGTGCCCAAGGGCCTTCTGGATCACGCGCACGACCTTCTGCAGCTCGGCCATGAGGTTCGCCTTGCTGTGCTGCCGGCCGGCGGTGTCCGCGAGGACGAACTGGATGCCCCGGGCCTTGGCCGCCTGGATGGCGTCGAAGATCACCGCGCCGGAGTCCGCCCCGGGCTGGCTGCGGACGATCTCCACGCCGATCCGCTGGGCCCAGACCTCCAGCTGCTCGATCGCGGCCGCTCGGAACGTGTCGCCCGCGGCCAGGATCACCGAGAATCCCTTGCGCTTCAGCAGCGCCGCGACCTTGGCGATGGTGGTGGTCTTGCCCACGCCGTTCACGCCGACGAACAGGTACACCGTGGGTCCCTCGGCCTCCACGGCCAAGCCCTCCGGCTGCTGGCTGCGGAAGCCGTCGGCGATGATCGCCTGCAGCTTCGCCTTGATCTGCTCCGGCTCCTCCAGCCGCTCTTCACGGACGGCCCTGCGGAGCTCCTGTAGGATCTTCTGCGCCACGGACACGTGCGTGTCGGCCTCGATGAGCGCCTCCTCCAGCCCCTCGAAGAACTCCTCGTCGATGACTCCCCGGCCGAGGAGCCGGTCCACCTGTTGCATCAGCCGTCGAAACATGGATGCCTTAGGGTAGCCGTTCGGCGGCGCGGTTGGCAACGAGGCCCGATTGGCCCGAAGCATTCGACCGGAGGTGGCGTACAATCCACGTACCCTTCGCTTTGAGGGAGCCGGTGCCCGACCGGAAGGGAGAGTTGTTGGGAACGGGCCGGTGTAGCTTGGGCTGGCAGCCTGTGGGCCAGCCTCACCTTACCAAGCCCATGCGCCGCTCCCACACGACGGTCTCCCCAGCGCGCGGCTTCAGCGTCAGAACGTTCATCCGAAGGTCGAAGTCGTACGAGAGGTCGGTGGGCTTGTTCCGAAGCACCTCGCCCCCGTGGTGGATCCAGTCGAACCGCAACGCGAGCTTGCGATCCCTCTGTTCCCAGGTGCCCTGACCGCCGGCATGGAGGTCGCCGTCGCACACGAAGTCGAAGCGCTGCGTCGGGAACAGCCGAATGCGGCAGTGCTCCCCGCCCACGATGGGCAGGGGACCGATCCACCTCCCCGTTAGGTCGTAGCGCCGGCACCCGCAGAGGCTCAGGATCGCGAGGAGCGTCGGCCAAAATGGGCGCATGGCGATCACCATACCCGTGGCGCACGACTACATCTGCCCGTGGTGCTACATCGGCCTCTTCCAGGCCCAGCGGCTTCAGCGGGAGTTCGGCGTCGAGATCGAGTGGCTCGGCTACGAGCTGATGCCGGAGAACCTCCCTTGGCCCGAGCCGGGCCCGGCCAAGGAGACCGACCCGCGGCGGCCACCGACGCCGTCCCGCCTCGAACTCGCGCTGGCGGCGATGGACCTCGAGCTGCCGAAGGTGGACCGCCCCAAGCGGATGCGGAGCCACAACGCGCTGGAGGCGACGGAGCACGCGAAGGAGCTGGGCGTCGCCGATGCGTTCGTCGAGCGGCTGTACCGGGCGTACTGGGAGGAGGGGCTCGAGATCAACGACCCCGAGGTGCTGGCTCGTCTCGCGGAGCCGACCTTCGACCCGCAGCCCATGCTCGAAGCCATCCGCGAGCGCCGGTACGCCGCTCGGATCGTTCCGTTCGACGACGAGGCGTACTCCAAAGGCGTGTTCAACGTGCCGACCTTCTTCATAGGCGGCGAGCGTTACGCCGAGCAGCCGTACCGCGTGCTGGCCAGAGCCGTCCAGAGAGCGCTGCAATGAAGGAGCCCTACGAAGACCTCGTGCTGCCGGGTCCGCCGGAGAACCGGCCCTATGTCGCCATCAACATGGTCGCCACGATCGACGGCAAGGTCGTCGTGCGGGACGACGGCAAGGAGATGGGCGAGCTGGGCTCGGAGGTGGACCACCGCGCCATGCGCCGTTTGGAGAAGCAGTGCGACGGCACGCTGATCGGCGCCGGAACGCTCCGGGGCGCGCCTCCGAGTTGGTGCCCGGCCACGAGGGTGCGCGCCACCGTCACCTCGTCCGGCTGGGTGCCCTACGACTACGCGTTCCTGCGCTCCTGCGACGGCACCCCCGTGGTGTTCGCGGCCTCGAACGCCGTGAACGCCCCGGAGGGGATCCAGGTGCGGCCGTTCCATGGCTGGGCGGAGGCGCTGGCCCTGCTGCGCGAGGAGTTCGGCGTGCAGCGCCTGATGGTCGAGGGCGGGCCGCCCTTGAACGCGGCTCTGATCGCCGAGGGCCTGGTGGACGAGCTGTTCCTGACCATCGCGCCGAAGCTGAAGCTGGGCTCCGGACCAACGCTGGCCTCGGGCGACCCTCTGCCGTTCGAGCGCATGCGCTCGGCGGAGCTGGTGTCGTGCCAGCCCGTCGGCTCCGAGGTGTTCCTGCGCTACCGGCTGACCTGAGCCTCGCCACCCCCGATCAGCCGGAGGAACGCCCGCTCGAGGTCCGGCGCTTCGGCCGCTCGGATCAGCTCGTCGGTCGCTCCCTCGGCCACGAGCCGGCCGTTGTGGATCACGATCGCGCGGCGGCACAAGCGCTGCGCCTCGTGCATCGCGTGCGTCGAGTAGAGGACCGTCTTGCCGGCCCGGCATGCCTCCTCGACGAACTCCAGAAGGACCTGGCTGGTGAGGACGTCCAGCCCGTTCGTCGGCTCGTCGAAGAGGAGCACCGGCGGGTCGTGCACCACGGTCCGGGCGATGGACACGCGTTGCTTCTGCCCGGTGGAGAGTCGGTCGCAGAGGCGGTCGGCGAAGGGGCCGATGCCGAAGCGCTCGAGGACGGCGTCCACCCTGGCTCGGAGTTCGTCGCCGCGCTGGCCGTTCAGCCGTCCGAACAGGGTCACCATCTCCCGCGCGGTCAGGCGGCCGAAGACGGCGGTGCTCGCCGAGAGGAAGCCGATCGAGGCGCGCACCTTCTGGGCCTCGGTGCGAACGTCGTGCCCGTGCACCACGGCCTGACCGTCGGTCGGCTCGAGCATCGTCGAGAGCATCCTCAGCAACGTGGTCTTTCCCGCGCCGTTCACGCCGAGCACGCCCAAGGCCTCGCCGGGCCGCGCCTCGAAGCCGACGCCCTGCACGGCGCAGACCTCCTTCCGCCCGTCCCGGAAGACCTTCGTGAGGCTCTCGGCCACCACCATCCGCGCCAGTGTACGCGATCGGGGGCCCGCAGTCCGTTCGGTAGACTCCCGGTGTGCTTTGGGCCTATCTGGCTCTGTTCCTCGTGCTGAACGTCCTCGGCCTGCGCGAGGATGCGCGGCGGGGTCGGAGCCTCGCCTACCTGCTGCTGTGCGCCTCCACGGGTTTGGCGCTCTCGGTTGGATTGGCCGTGGCGGCCATGGGCATTCGTGACCCGGGTTTCCTGCGGCTTTGGCGATGGGTGGCGTCGTACGCCGCGGTCACGTTCGTGATCGAGCTCGGCCACGACGTGATGACCTACCGGCACGAGGGCGACGGCACCGAGGATCCCGAGACACTGCGCCGCTGGGAGACGGTGTCGATCGTGGGTGGGACGATCCTGGGGCTGGTCGTGTTCCTCCCGGCCGTTTGGATCAACCTGGCCCTCGCGTTCGGCCGCTACTGACGATCGAATCTCACCGGAATCCAGCCGGTGAGGGAGTTGATCCGGAACGCTTCCTGGGCGTTCAGGGTCTCGTCCAGGGAGATGGGCGCCTCTGTGAGGCGGCCTTCCTCGAGCAGCTCCTCCCTCAGGACCCCCGGCAGCAGACCGCAGGAGACCGGAGGGGTCACCCATCGGCCACCCCTGCGCACCACCAGGTTGCCGTTGCAGAACTCCGTCGCCTCGCCCCGCTCGTTCCACAGCAGGCACTCGTCGGCGTCCCCGACCTCCGCTAGCCGCGAGCGGTAGATGGACCGGTAGGTCGTCTTGATTCGCAGCGCGGGGTCGTCGGACCGCACCGGTCGCAGCGCCGGCTTGGCGCGCAGGACGGCAGGCGGCGGCTGGAGCTCGGAATGCTGAACCTCCAGTCGGCCGCCGGGATGCAGCAGCAGCCTCACCCGCTTCGGCGTTCCAGTGTCCTCCCATTCTCTCGTCGCTCTGCGGACGTCGTCGGACCAGGACCACGGATCGGCCTCCCACCCGAGGAGCCTGCAAGAGCGCTCCAATCGGGCGAGGTGGCGGCCGAGCCTCGGGTAGCCCCGCTCGGGGTTCCACTGGAGCGTCTCGAGCAAGGCGAACGGCTCCGACGTGCGGTTCAGGATGGCCGTCTTGAGCAGCGCCTCCTGCCACTCGGCCTCGGGGTTCGAGTCCCACACGATGCCCCCGCCCGTTCCGTATTCCATGCCTCCCCAACGCCTGCGCACGGCGGTGCGGATGGCCACGCTGAAGCGGAAGTCTCCGCCCGGCTCGATCCAACCGATGGCGCCGGTGTAGACTCCGCGCGGGGAAGGCTCGAGCTCCGCCAGGATTCGCGTGGTTTCCACCTTCGGCGCGCCGACGATCGAGGCGCAGGGGAACGCCGCCCGGAACAGCGTGCAGAGGTCGGCGTCGGTCTCCGCCTCGACCGTGGAGGTCATCTGCAGCACCTCGCCGTGGTGCTCCACCGAGAACAGCTCGGGCACGCGGACCGCCCCGGGCTGGGCGACACGCCCGAGGTCGTTGCGGACCATGTCCACGATCATCAGGTTCTCGGCCCGCTGCTTTTCGGAGAGGCGCAGCGCGTCCTCGGGCGAGCCGGCGCGTTCGGTGCCCTTCATCGGCCGGCTCCGCACCGTGCGCCCGGTTCGCTCCAGGAACAGCTCCGGCGAAAAGCTCGCGATCTCGAGTCCGCCGAGGTTCAGCAGCGCGGCGTGCGGCGGCGGAGCCGGGCCGGCGATGCTCGCGAACCAACCCGCCAGATCGCCGTTCCATTCGGTGCGCAGGCGGAACGTGAGATTGGCCTGGTACGTGTCGCCCTTCTGCAGGCGCCGCTGCACCCAGCGGAAGAGCTGCCGGTACCTGGAACGGTCGATCTCCGCCCACCAGTCCGGCCGCTCGGCAACCTGATGCGAGCAGAGGAATCGGAAGGTCTCCGGCTCGCGTTCGTACAGCGCAAAGGCCGCCAGCGGGCTGTCGCCCTCCTGCCGGAGCGCAACCAGGGCAGGGTCCCAAGACGGAGCGGAATCGTAGGCGACGAACCCGACCGCCCAACCCCCGCGAAGGGCGTGCTGCTCGGCCGCCTGGAGCACGCCGGGGCACTCCTCGAGAGACCGCGCCACCAGCTCTTTGCGAGGGCCTGTGAACTGCAGCCACCGTTGCCGGGCCTCGTCCCAAGCCACGGCGTCGCCAGAAACACCGAATCCGAGCAGGCGCAACCCTAAATCCCCGGAATCCGTCCTCCCGGCCACGCCTTCGCGTACTGGGCGATCATCGCGTCCCAGCGGGCGTCGGCCTCCTCGTCGACCAGTTGCCGCGCGCGGTCGGCCTCGAACCACCGGATGCATCGGGCCACCCCTTCCCGCCACGGCACCCGGGGCCGGTAGTCGGGCACAAAGGCCCGGAGCTTGGAGAGATCGAAGATCACGCTGTTGGCCTTGTCGCCGACCAGCGAGCCGAGCTCCTTGCCGTCCATCGCGGCGATCAGGTCGGAGGGGATGTGCACCAGCTTGGCCTCCGTTCCCGCGGCCTGGGCGGCCTGTTTGTAGAGCTGGTTCCAGGTCAGCACCTCGTCCGACACCACGTGGAAGGCGTGCCCGACGGACGCCTCGTTGCCGAGCAGCGGGCAGAAGCCACGCGCGAAGTCGGTGTTGTGCGTGACCGTCCACAGGGAGGTGCCGTCGCCGGGGACGATGACGGGCTTGCCACGGCGCATCCGGTCGATGATCGTCCAGGAGCGCGACCAGCTGTTCACGCACAGAGGGATCAGCCACTCCGAGTAGGTCAGCGACGGTCGGACGATCGTCGCGGGGAAGCCCCGCTCGCGGTAGGCCCCCATCAACCGTTCCTCGCAGGCGATCTTGTTGCGCGAGTACTCCCAGAACGGGTTCGCCAGCGGCGTGTCCTCCCTCACGAAGGGCGAGGCGGGGGGCTTCTGGTAGGCGCTCGCCGAGCTGATGAACACGAAGTGGCGGGTGCTGCCCTCGAACCACGCGAGGTCCCGCTCCACGTCGCCGACGGTGAAGGCGATGAAATCCGCGACGGCGTCGAACCGCTCGCCCCGCAGCTCGTCGGGCAGGCCGCCGACGGACCGCACGTCGCAGGCCACCGTTCGCACGCCCTCCGGCGGCTCGCGGC
>DPBN01000135.1 GCA_003516955.1 Armatimonadota bacterium
CCACCGATTGTGTCACTTTCGGCGCGGCAGCGGCTTGCGCCAGTCGCCGATCGGCTCCGTGATCGGATCCCCGGCGGGAGTCAGGTCGAACCCCGCGGGTTCCAAGCGCAGCCGTCGGCCTTGGAACACGGCCTCCGGGAAGCGGTCCTTCCTCAGCGTCGTGCCGATCCTCCGCATCATGGGGAACAGGTCCTCGCCCACGGCGATGCTCATGTCCTCGACCACGTCGTCCCAGCTCAGGCGGCGGTTCGGTTGATCGGCCCAGCGCTGGTTCTTGACCCACAGCCAGCGCGGGTACCAAGTCGGCCCGTAGCGCTCGTCGAGCTTCTGCCACAGCCACCAGAGCTTGGTCCACGCCTGACCGTAGGGGTACGACTCGCCGCGGCTCAGATCGAGCTTCGTCGCGTCGGGATCGAAGGTGAAGAGGCCGTTGGCGTTGTGGCCGGTCTTGCCCGTCCGCCAGAAGTCCGCCTTGCGCTGGAACCAGCCCGCGTGCGCCTCGCTGAACACCTCGGGCAGGTTGCCGGCCGCGCCGCCCTTGGAGTTCGGGGGGCCGGCGTAGCAGGTGTGCGCCACCTCGTGCGCCAGGATCGACAGGATGCCGTCGGGATCGGCGGAGATGATGCCGACCTCCTTCGGTTCGTACATGTTCACGGCCCAGCCGCCGCCCTCGCCGGCCGCCAGGATCAGAAACATCGGATCCTTGGGCTTGGGCGACGGGATCCACGCACGGACCTGCCGGTCGACGCGGGGCACGTCCTTGCGGACGCACTGCAGCACCGCGTCGGTCTGGTTCTTGGCGTAGAACACCACGGCGCCTCCCACGCGCTCCTCCAGCTCCGGATAAACGGCCCCGCCCACGCCGGGGTCCTCCATCGGCAGGTTCGCCGGCCCACCGACCGGCCGCTTGCCGTCGCTCAGGGACCTCAGCCAGCGCCCGACGCGCTCCTCCAGTGCGGCGCGGCTGAGCGGACCCTGCTCCGGAGCCTTGTCCGAAGGCAGAACCAGGCGATGGTCGGCCACCGCCAGCCGCCCCTTGCCGAACGCCCGAACGGCGGCCACCGGCGTGCCGTCCTCGGCCCGCTCCAGAACCATCCAGCCCTCGCCGAGCGCAAGGCCGGCTAGCCTCTGCCCCGCGAACGGCGCCGGCGCGTCGCTCAGGCTGCAGCCCCAGGCCTGCAGCAGCTCCTTCAGCGAGTAAGGCTCCGTCCTGCTCGGCGGGGAGACCAGCAGCAGCGCGCCTCCGCCGGCCTGCAGGAACCGCTCCAAACTCCTGCGCTCGCTCGGCAGGTATTCCTGGCGGCTGGAGCCGAGCTGGTAGCTCACCACCACGTTGAACTTCGGGTTCGGCCACCAAGCGAACGGTCGCCGCTTGCCGTCGGGAACGCGGATGCGGCACTTCCCACGCTCATCGAGGACCGAGTCCAGCGAGGCGTGGCTGCCGACGACGCGGAACCCCAAGCCCCGCGCCCACCCGGTCCAGTCCCACATCATCGCGAACGCGGCCTGGTGCGCGTGGTCCAGAAGCACGTTGATGCCGGTGTCCCCGCGCACGGGCTGGGCCGGGAGGGAGAAGCGGCGGGCCTCCTCCAGACTCAGCGTTCGGCCCGGATCGCCCGCGGGGGCGGCGAGGGCGAGGGACGGAAGCAGCAGCCATGCGACCATGGGGGGCTTTTACCCGCTGGAGGGACGCTCGGCCGCCTTGGCCGCGTACTCGTGGAGCAGGCGCACATAGCCGCGGTACGTCTCCAGCGGCACGTCGGGCGGCGTCTGATGGTCCATGGAGGGGAGAAAGCGGCCGCGCCGCATGGCAGGCAGCAGCCTTCGGAACTCCTCCTCGGCCTCGCGGAGTCCCTTGCGCAGGGCCATCTTGTCGAAGTGCCCGATGAAGATCAGGTCGGGGTGGTCGGCCTGCAGCCGGTCGATGTCGCAGCCCGCCTGGCGCTCCAGCGGCAGCACGCCGTTCACGCCGACCTCCTTGAGCCAGGGCAGCATCAGCGTCGGGTCGCCGTCCGTGTCCACGAGGAGCGGAACGCCATGCCTCCTCAGCACGGAGGACACCCGGCGGTACGCCGGCGCGAGGAACTCCTCGAACAGGTCTCGCCCCAGCATCGGGCCGTGGTTGTAGCTCATGTCCTCCGCCAGCGTCACGAAGTCCGGCGGATCGCCCGCGCACGCCAGTTCGAGGCACCGCACCGCGAACTCCGCCTGATCGTGGATCATCCTTCGCATCAGGCCGGGCTGGTCGTAGAACGCGTACAGATGGCGCTCGATGCCGAGCAGCACGCGCGGCCACCAGAAGAAGCCGTTCACGGTCACCCAGAACACCGCGCGCCCTCGCCGCCGCTCGGCCAGCGCCCTTTCGAGGAAGGCCGGGTCGATCCAGGGTGGGTTGGGATACAGCGAGGGCAAAGCCGCCGCGTAGTGCGCCTCCGACTCGATCGGCAGCTCCACCGAGGCCGCGAAGCTAGGGAACCACCACTGGAAGTCCAGATCCAGACCCAGCAGCTCTTTGACCCGAGCACCGTCGGCGTCCGGCGGGAGGCCCTGCTCTCGCCACGCCTGCAGGGTCAGGTCCCACCAGGTCGCCCATTCGAACGCGGGCAGGCGGTCGGCAGGCGGCTCGCCCGCGAAGACCCTCCGGAAGCGCTCCGAAACCGGCACAAACGCTGGGTTCACCGCCCCACCGTATCAGAATTGCTCTGACTTCCGCAACAGCCTTTCGACACGTTTGAACGTACCGAAAACACGACTCGGTATGCTGAAGGGCGCAGGACGCACAGGGAGGGAGTGCGTCCGTACCGGCGGACAAACGCCGGTCCAAGGGGGGAGATGAGAATCCACTATCGCGCGATCCACAAGACCGAGGTGGACGCGGCGCTGAGGCTCTGGCACGAGGTGTTCGGCGACGAGGAGTGGTACTTCCGAAGCACCTTGGACGCCGAGCCGACTCGAAAGCTGTACCAGACGCTCGCCGCGTTCGAGGACGACGGCACGATGGTCTCGGCGGTGCACTTCTTCGTGCGGCCGACGCGCCGCCCCGACGGCGTTCCCGAGCGGATGGGCGCCATCGGCAACGTGGCGACGCTGGAGCGGGCACGGCGCCAAGGCCACTCCACCCGCCTCTTGGAGATGGCGATCGAGAACATGAGGCGGGAGCGCTGCGTGTGGTCGATGCTCATGACGGGCGTCAACCACCACTACGAGCGGCTGGGCTGGAAGACGGTGCCCACGCGCTACCGCGAAGGGGGCCTCTCTCGCCAACCCTGCGCCGCCACGGAGGGCATCGAGGTTCGCCGCCACGACCCCTTGGCCGAGCCGCGCTGCTGGGAGCCGTTCCAGGCGATCCACCGCGTGTACAACCGCGTGCGTCCCCTCACCCACGTTCGGCCGAACGTGTACTGGCCCTTGGTGGTGCAGCCGCGGCTCCAGAACCCCCCGAAGGCGGTCTGGACGGCGCGCTCGCAGGGTACCAGCGAGCCATCCGCCTACCTCGTGGCGCACCTCGGCGACCGCGAGGCCGCGGTGCTGGAGCTCGGCTGGATGCCGAACGGGCGGGAATGCACCGGCGCGCTCCTCGAGGCCTTCCGAGCCGAAGCCGCGGGCAAGGGCGTCGAGCGCGTGCGCCTGCACCTCCCCGACGACCCGGTGCTGGAGCCCCACCTGCAGGCCGCCTTCCCGGGGCTGGAGACGCGCACCTCCGGACACGTGATGGTTCGGCCCATCGCCGACGGCGTAACCATGGAGGAGCTGGAGGAGCGGTTCCGGCTGCCCGGCGCCCACCACTGGCCCTTGGACGACTTCTAGCTCCCCCGAGGAGGCCCTAAACTCGCGCGTCGCGCGGGCCCGCCTGCCCCCTTCCGACCACCGAAGGCGCGGGCAAGGTCAGACCATACCGAGACTCTGCGGCCTGCGGAGCCTGCTCCGGGATGCAGGGGCCGAACCGCGCTCTCCGGCGAACGCAACGCCGGCGCATCGCACCCGCCCTGCGGGAGGAGTCGCACGGCTCGGCTGGTCGCC